>NZ_JACDNT010000006.1 GCF_017656475.1 Archaeoglobus sp. | reverse complement strand
TTTATGCTGTACTACAACCGATTGAGGTGGTGTTTGTGTTAAGTGGACAGGTCCTCTCTCTCGTATCGAATCATGATTTTGTGATCGACCTGAATTATTCCTACCATTTCGCCTCGGCGATTTACAGATAATCAGACCAATATAGAATTGAAAGGTGAAAAAGCTTCTCTCAACTCTAAGTGAAACAATCTTGATTTACTTTCCCCAGTTGTCTTAACCATGATTTAAAGTTCTATAATCCAAAAACGCCCAAACCTTAAATAGCAAACCGCCCACTCAGAACCGATGGCTCTTAGAATTGCAGTGGTGGACAGAGATCGCTGCCAGCCAAAGAAGTGCGGGCAGGAGTGTGTGAAGTACTGTCCCCGCGTAAGGACGGGAGATGAGACTGTAAAGATAGAGGATAAGGCCATTATATCTGAGAATCTCTGTGTCGGGTGTGGAATCTGCGTCAAGAAGTGCCCAATGCACGCCATCTGGATTGTTGGTTTGCCTGAGGAGCTTGAAGGCAGGGAAGTTCACAGATATGGGCAGAACGGTTTCGTTTTGTACAACCTGCCCGTTCCGAGGAAAGGCTACGTGGTGGGTATTCTTGGTCCGAACGGAACTGGAAAGAGCACGGCCATCAAAATTCTTTCAGGACGGCTTAAGCCCAATCTCGGCAAAGAGGATGCGAGTTGGGAGGAAATCTTCGATAGGTTTGCTGGAACTGAGCTGCTGGACTACCTGAAGGGTATAAAAGAGGGTAAGATAAGGGTTAGTCAGAAACCGCAGTACATCGAGGCAATTCCAAAGGTTTACAGCGGTAAGGCGATTGAGCTGCTGAAGAGGGTTGATGAGAGAGGGATCCTTGAGCAGGTTGTTGAGAAGCTAAGCCTCAATGAGGCTGTAAAAAGAGACGTTAAGGATTTGAGTGGTGGTGAACTGCAGAGGCTTGCAATTGCAGCATGCATCCTCAGAGATGCGGACTTCTACTTCTTCGATGAAGTTACAAGCTACCTTGATATCTACCAGAGAATAGCTGTTGCTGGGGTTATAAAGGAGCTTGCTGCTGAAAGGACTGTTATGATAGTTGAGCACGACCTTGCAATACTGGACATGCTCGCAGACTTCGTTCACATCACTTACGGCACTCCCGGTGTGTTCGGAGTTGTTACAAACGCGAAAGGAGCTAGAGTGGGAATCAACCAGTATCTGAGGGGCTATCTGGTGGAGGAGAACATAAGAATCAGGGACAAGCCCATCGAGTTTGAGGTCTTCCAGCCAAGAGAGGGAGTCGGAGAGAACGTATTGGTGGAGTATCCATCCTTCACAAAGTCCTACGATGGCTTCAGACTCGACGTGGAGGGGGGAGAGATTTACCAGGGAGAAGTGCTTGGCGTCGTTGGCTCCAACGCGACTGGAAAGTCGACGTTCGTTAAGGTTCTTGCGGGAGTGTTGGAGGACGACGAGAAGAAGGTCAAGCTGGACGTGAAGGTCAGCTACAAGCCTCAGTACGTCAAAGCTGACGTTAACATGCAGGTCGGAATGTTTTTGAGAAAAATTAACCCCATGATAGATAGCTCCTACTACAAAACGGAGTTTATCAAGCCCCTTATGCTTGAGAACCTGATGGACCGCTATCTGGATGATTTAAGCGGAGGAGAGTTGCAGAGAGTGGCAATAGTGGCCTGCTTGCTGAGGGATGCCGACCTTTACCTCCTCGATGAGCCTTCAGCCCACCTTGACGTTGAGCAGAGAACTGAAGCGGCGAGAGTGATAAGGAGATTCGCCCTGAACACCGGAAAAAGCGTTTTGGTTGTTGACCACGACATCTACCTCATAGACATGGTTAGCGACAGGCTGATGGTCTTTGAGGGTGAACCGGGAAGGCACGGCATAGCGAGAAAACCGAGAGGGATGAAGGAGGGGATGAACCTCTTCCTTTCGAAGCTGGGAATAACATTCAGAAGGGATGAGGAGACAAAGAGGCCGAGGGTAAACAAGCCGGATTCGAGGCTCGACAGGGAGCAGAAGGCTGCCGGCGAGTACTACTATTACTTCTGAATTTAAGTAGTAGTAGCAGCCAAAATAATTAATAATTCATGAGTACTTCTCCACTATTTCCCTGAAGGCGTTCAGCACGTAGTCGATCTCGCTATTGCTGAGCCCGTAGGTTGAGAGTTTGAAGTATCTCGTCAGTCCGGGCTTTATGCCGTGTATTTTTCTGGATTTAAGTTCCCTGTAGAGGAAGAACCTTCCGCCCTTTGCCCTCTTCGATATCTCGTAAAGGACTTCAGCATGGAAGAACATCAGGTCGTGGTTGTGCGGTTTATCGCCGAGCTGCTTTATCTCAAGCTCTTCCATTCCAGCTGCGAACTTTCTCGCTTTCTCAACCTCCTTTTCCCACCTCTTAACCCTCTCCTTGACGTGCGGGAAGGAGGCCATGAGCGTGATTATCGTCGCTCCTCTCGCCGTACATCCCAGAAGCTCGACCTCCTTGTTCTTGTACTTCTCCGATCTTCTCAGAACTATGTCTTCCCACTCCTCCTTCATACCAAGCACACCAACCGGTCCGCTTGCGGCCATGCTCTTGTGCCCGCTCCCGACGATGAAGTCTGCTCCAATCTCCTTCAGACTTACAGGCATCCTTCCAACTGCGTAAGCACCATTTACAAGAAGTGGGACATCGTATTCGGAGCAGATTATGGCGATTTTCTTCACGTCAGGGAGGTTTCCGTAGTTGCCGTCGGGATACGTGATGAGAGAAAGAACTACCTCACCTTTCCTCCTTGTCTCTTCTATTGTCCGGGCGAAGTTCTCTGGGGTTATGGTGTAGTCGGGATAGTCCGTTTTGGGAACTAAAGCAATGTTTAACCCCGCCCTTTCAGCTGCAACATAGCTGGAGTAATGGCAGTTGCCGTCCAGAACGACCCAGGCATCTTTTTTGGCCAGAGCATGCATGACGGCAAACTTTGCCTCCCTCGCCCCATTTGTGACTCTCGCAACATCACATCCCAGAAACTCCGGAAGCTGCTTGTGAATGAAATCGTGTATGGGGGGCTTTTTTATCTCGTCAAGTCTCCCTGTTGTGCAGAAATCGCAAATGCTGTAGCCATCCCCCCATTCAAGCAACGCTTGCCTTGCTTCTTCCGTCAGCTTTCCTCCAGTCTGCAATGGGTCAATGTTGATGAAGTCCTTCGTTTCCCTTTTGAACATGCCATAAGGCAGATGCAGCATTTAAAAAAGTTTAGCATGTCAGATGGGCTGCAAGGATGACTTTTTTACCTTCTTTCAGCAATCTGTTGTACGTTTTTACCGCCTCATCGGTTCTCTCAATGATAACTTCTATCCCCTCATTTTTTAGCTTTTCAATAACCGCTTTATCCACCACCACTCTCCCGTTTGCTCCGGTTCCAAAAACAACGACCTCTGGTTTAAGGCCTAGCACATCGTTTAAGTCTTCCAGAACAACCCTGTGCCCTTCCTTCCTCCACCAGTTCGTCTTTAGATAGTTGGCTCCAACAATCACGTCGGAAGTGTAATCTTTCCCGCCAATCCTGATTCTGCCGAATGAGTATGACTCTACTTCCATGAAAAAAGATTGTTATTGCTGAATTTCTTCTTTACTCTTGGCTGCAATTACCTCAAGTATGATTTTGGCAGCAAGAGTCTGTGTAACCTTGTTTGAGTCGGGTACAACTTCGACCAAATCGAAACCAACAACTCTCTCAGCAACTCTTTCAAAAAACCTCAGGAAATCTATCAGGGATAAACCGAAAGGCTCTGGCGTTGAAACTCCCGGAGCAAAGGCGGGGTCGAAGGCGTCCATATCGAGTGAAACGTAGATTTTATCAAAATCCTCAACTATTTCAACTGCCCTCTCAACGTCAAAATCCCAGGAGTATAGATATTTTATCCCGTTTTCCTCAGCAAACCTTTTCTCCTCTTTGGTACCGCTCCTGACACCGAAAATTGCAACATCCATGCCGGAATCAAAGATTCTACGCGAAGTGCAGGCGTGATTGAATTTGTCACCATCAAATTCGTCTCTCAAATCGAAGTGAGCATCGAAAACTACAAAGCAGGCTTTTCTGAACTTGCTTGCTGCTGCTATACTGACCGTATGCTCACCGCCAATGGCTATTGGAAATCCCTTTAATTTACCAAGAAAGCTCTCAGTTCTCTCCAAAATCTGCTCAAAGTTCCCATCGCAGTTTATGTTGCCCGCATCTGCTATTTTAACCAGTGAAAGCTCAACGTCGAATAAATTTGAGTAGGATTCGAGGTTCCAGCTCGCCTCTCTTATGGCGTTGGGGGCGAAGCGTGAGCCGGGTTTGAAGGACTGCGTTGCATCGTATGGGATACCGTAGATTATGTATTCAGCCTCCTCAACATCGCAATTGGAGAGGGAAAAGAAGGAATCGATATGCATTAAGCCATTCTTTCGATTTTCCTTTTTCCAAGAGATTCGAGGTAGATGACTTCTCTTCCCTGCTCCATTTTGTCTTTGAGCTCGTCAGGAACTTCGAGCTCGAAAGTTTCGTATGTTTCGAGGTCCATTAGCTGTGCCACCCCTCCTGTAACGCTGATTATCTGGGCTCTCTTCCTTTCCACAATCGGTACATAGATTTTGGCTGTTACTGGCTGAACTATACTCCTCTTCTGCGAGTCGAAAATACCGATAGCATCAATTCTTGCCTTTGCAGCGCCGTGCTTTCCGGGTTTGCTGACGGACATACTGATAATCTCACAGGGTTCGTCATCAATAACCACATATCCTCCTTCTCTGAGCTGCCTAACCTCAACCTGCTGTTTCATACCTTGCTGCCTAATTTTGCGTAAATTTAAACTTTTCCCATATGTTATTAAATCTTCGAGTTTAATATCATCATGAGCTGGAGAAAGGTGAGAAGAATTCTTCTGTTTTACTCGATGATAATCAGCGGGATTATCACAACAATAACTGGTTTTATTCTGTATTTCTGGCCAAGCGGCCCTAGAGCGGGGCAGTTAGTAATTTTCGGCTTTCAGAAGCAGTTCTGGCAGGACATCCACACTTACCTTGCCCTTATAGCAGCAGTCCTCATCATGCTGCATGTCATCGAGAACAAGGCGTGTGTGAAGATGTACATAAGGGAAACACTCAAAGGTTGAATTTTTCAATTGCCATCTTGACTGCCCTTTCAACGCTTTTTTCCGGCTTTATCGTTATTACGGGTACATCAACGATCTTTTCGACGAGGCTGCTGATTACTGGGGCACAGATAATTGCTCTTGCCCCATCTTTTTCAGCCCTTACAGCCGCAACAATTGCATCTTCGAGTGTGGTGGCAGGGTAAACCCTAACTCTCTCGTCAAATCTCTTATCTTCCAGAACATATCTTGCAGCAATTAAGGCAACAAACCCTTTTTCCTCCCGCAGAGCAGAGAAAATTTTAACAAGCGTACCATATCTCGGCTTGTAACCTCTTAGAATCTTGTAAAGCGTTGATTGAGGGATGCCAGCTTTTTTTGCAAATTCTACAGGTTTCAAACCTTTTTCAGCAAGCACTCTCTCAAGGCATCTACCGAAGTCCTCACCCCTCGCTATACACTCTGCAAGTCTCGATATCATGACCAAAATAGAGCATTAGTAAATAAAATTTTTCTGTTTTGGTTAGTAACCTGCCAAATGAGAAAGATTATAATCAGGTAGAGTTATGTTAAACCATGAGAAGGTTAATAGCCCTTGCAGTGGTGTTTGCAGTACTCCTCGCCGGATGCCAGCAGGCAGAAGTTGGGAAGGGGAGAATCAAGGTTGTTACAATGTCCCCTCGTGATATGGTGGAGCAGCTTAAGCTTGGAGAGATTGACGCCTTCGTTGCGTGGGAGCCCTTTGTAAGTGAGGCTGTTGCGAATGGTTATGGAAATATAATATCTACCTCACATGATATATGGCCGAACCACCCGTGCTGCGTTGTCGCAATATCGGACAAATCTAACAGGGATATTGCCGTTGCTCTCGTCTGGGCACATGTTAAGGCGACGAGGTTCATAAATTCGGAGGACAACAGAGAAAAAGTTCTTGAATATGCTTCAGAGTTCACTGGAAAAGATATAGGGGTTGTAAAGGAGGCTATGAAGAGGATAAAGTTTGTCGAGTACCCGGACAAGGAGGAGTTTGTTAAATACTATCAAGAACTTGAAGAGGGCGGATATCTGACCAAAAAGCCAGAAGATCTTGGATATGACAGCGAAGAAGAGTTTTTGAAGGACTTTTTGTACAGCGAGTTTTACAGCATTGTCCTGGAAAAGTTGAAGGAGAATGAGAGCTGGGTTCCGGAGAAGGTAAACAAAAAAGTAAGGGTGGGGTATTTAACCGCCGACCTTCACCAGCTTGCATTCTATGTGGCAATGAAGGAGGGCTACTACGAGCAGGTTGGATTGCAGATTGAGGCAAAGGAGTTTGCGAATGGTGTGATGGAGATGGAGGGTTTCAAGAACGGGGAGATTGACGCGGGATATCTTGGAGGAGCGCCCGCAACTCTAAAAAGGGTTAATGACAACATTGGAATCAGCATTATTGCGGGGGCGAACAATGAGGGCTCTGCAATAGTAGCGAAAGACGTGAACAGCATAGAGGAATTAGCAGGAAAGAAAGTCGCCATACCGGGATTCGGCACTGTGCAGGACTTTCTGCTGAGAATTGCTGCTGAAGAGGCGGGACTGGAGATAACAACATGAGGCTGAAGGGCGCAATCCTTCTTATCCTTCTCTGGTATCTTGTTTCCGCATTTACCGAGCTACCTCACCCCCACGAAGTTGCGGAAACATTCTTCATTCTGCTCTTTAATTCTGAGCCGGTGCTCGGCAAAACCCTTGTTCAGCATGCTGCTGCAAGTCTTTTGAGAGTTCTCACAGCCTCCTTGCTTGCATTCTCAATAGCAATCCCTCTTGGAATAGTTTCAGCCTTGAACAGAACCCTTGCGGAGATTGTAACGCCAATGGTTGAGGCTCTCCGCCCCATACCACCTCTGGCCTGGATACCTCTTGCCTATGTCATCTTCGCTCCCTTGCCGAACACCGTTCAGGTGTCGCAAATTTTCATCGTCTTTGTGGGAGCGTTCTTCCCGTGCTTCGTTTCTGTTTTCGATTACTCACGAAACGTTCCTGAAGAGCTTTTGGAGATGGCCAGAGTTTTCAAGGCTCCTGAAAGGCTCATACTAAGGGACATAGTTCTCCTCCACTCCCTCCAGGGAGTTGTGAGCGGAGTCAGGATAGGGTTAGGTGTTGGATGGATGAGCATAATTGCAGCCGAGATGATCGCCACTTCAGGAGAGGGACTCGGATACTTCATAATGGTCATGTATGAAGTTGGAGGGAGAACTGCAGAAATCGTGGCAGGAATGGCTATGATAGGAGTAATAGGCTATTTGATGAACACTCTACTGCTGAAAGCCGAAAAACTGGTGATGCCATGGCGCTGACGGTTGAGGGGCTTAAGAAAAGCTACGGAAACCTGAAAGTTCTTGATGGAGTTACTTTCAGCGTTGAAGAGGGGGAGTTCGTCTGCCTCATTGGGGAAAGCGGATGTGGAAAAACGACCATCCTTAAGATAATAGCAGGACTCGAAAGACCAGACGAGGGTAGGGTGGATTTTAAAGGTGTGAACAGGATGGGTTTCGTTTTCCAAGACGACAGGCTACTGCCCTGGAAGACGGTTTACGGTAATATCCAATTTGCCCTGAAAGCTATGGGGATTGAGGATGGAGAGGTTGTGAGGAGGATAATAGATTTTGTTGGTCTGAAAGGATTCGAGAACTACTATCCAAAGCAGCTCAGCGGTGGAATGAGGCAGAGGGTCGGGATTGCAAGGGCACTGGCTGTAAATCCCGACCTGCTTCTCATGGACGAGCCTTTCGCCAGCCTTGATGCGAGGACGCGGGAAAGGATGCAGGAAGAGCTTTTGAGGATTGTCGGGGGAAAAACGGTTGTTTTCGTCACTCACAGCATTGATGAAGCGGTTTATCTTGCAGACAAGATTGTAATACTTTCACCACGCCCGGCCAGAGTTATCAGAACTGTCGAAGTTAGCTTACCAAAGCCGAGGGATAGAGCTTCGCAGGAATTTGCAGAGTTTAGGAGAGAGCTATACAGGAGTTTTGATCTATATGGTAGAAAGTAGATGGTTAATTTCATCGTTAATTTCATCCGGGTGTATTTCATCTGACAAAAAGCTTAACTTATTCTCAGTAAATCAGGAATCATGAGAAGTTACTGGCTTGTCACTCCCAGCCTTCATTCGAGTCTATGGTTTCAAATTGTCAGCCTCGCTATTGTGCTGTTTTTCGGTGATGAAGAGCATCTTAGGAGGTGCTGAAGGAGGTGGCAAGGAAAGTAATCGTATTATTGATTTTTGTAGCTTTGATAGCCTTCTCCTTGATAATCCTCCCCTTCCAGAAAACGTATCTGCAAATCTCAGGCGATAGAGAAAGCTGTTTAATTCCTTCTCCTGACTATTTCTCCGTGTCATTCATTCATTCAGTCGAACTCTCAAAGGAAATTGACTTCTACAGGGTTTGCGACACCTCTCTATCTCTTTACAAAACGCTCGTAAAGTCTGCAGGATGGGGGCTGCCAAGTACCGAGAAAAACTTTTCAATAGTGCGCTATAAAGGGGACGAGTGGTTTGAATACAGAATTGAAAGGCGCTTGAATGTCCTCAGGATTGCAACAAGCCCCTTTAACAGGTTTGCCTTGGAGGGTGGTAGCTTTAATATAAGCTTGGATAAATTTGGAGGCATCGTTGAGATAAGAGTTGTTAAGAAGAACCCTCTGATGACCATGTTTCACAGGTGGTGCGATGAATGAGGAAAGCATTGATGTGACAGACCTTGAAAAGAAGTTCCTCCATGAAAGGGATTTGAAAGGTGTATATGCGTTAATAGTTTCGATTGTAGCGATAATGTTCTCAACCTTCCATGTCGTTAATGGCTCATTCACCGGGCTACTGCAGCACGACATCGTTAAATCCATCCATCTTGCATTTGCCATTGCTCTATCCTTCCTAATTTTTCCGCTTACGAAAAAAAGGGTTGAGGATAAGATTCCCGTATATGACTTCATCCTAGCGCTGATCGGATTTTACGTAGCCTTTTATCTTGCCATGAACTACCGGGAAATTCTTTTCAGAGCTGCAATAGGATTTACACCATTTGACTTTTTGATTGCCTTCTTGGCTGTGATTTTCGTTCTGGAAGCCACGAGAAGGGCGATTAATCCCGCTTTGGTTGTGGTGGCCATCGCATTCATACTGTATGCTAAATTCGGTTCTGCACTACCAGGTCCTCTATCCCACCCGGACTACGAGTGGACTGAGATTCTTGAGCACCTTTACTACACCAAGGAGGGGATATTCGGAACGCCAATAGCTGTTTCATCCAGTTTCGTGGTGCTTTTCGTCATATTTGGAGCATTTCTGGAAAAATCAGGTGCCGGAAGGTTCTTCATCGACCTCGCCTTTTCGCTTACAGGATGGATGGTCGGTGGGCCGGCTAAGGCAGCAGTGGTATCTTCGGCACTCATGGGGACAATATCAGGCAGTTCTGTGGCAAACACCGTCACAACCGGAGCTTTCACGATTCCCTTGATGAAGAGGGCTGGATACAAACCAGAATTTGCCGGTGCGGTTGAGCCGGCCGCATCAACCGGAGGGCAGATAATGCCGCCAATCATGGGTGCTGCCGCTTTCATAATGGCGGAGTTCGTGGGAATGCCCTACATCAACATTGTTTATGCCGCCATAATCCCAGCCTTTCTCTATTTCTTTGGAGTTTTCTCAGCCGTTGATTTTGAGGCAAGGAAGGAGAACCTGAGGGGTCTGAGAAGGGAAGAATTGCCCTCCCCACTTCAAGTTTTAAAAGGAGGATGGTATTACCTGATCCCTCTCTTTATAATAATCTACATGCTTGTGAACGGCTACACGCCGATTCTTGCTGCAGTTTACTCCATTTACGCAGTAATTGTAATAATGGTTCTCGAACCAGTTGTTAAAAACATCAGAAGACCGAAAGATTCGAGATATCCTCTTTCAGAAGTGCTGAAAATGTCTCTGCTGAACATTCTCTCCGCCCTTGAGCATGGCGGGAGAAGCGCGGCAACGGTTGCGATGGCATGTGCATCTGCAGGTATAATAGTAGGGGTGGTAACTCTCACAGGTCTCGGATTCAAAATAGCAGCTTCTGCCATAGCTCTCTCCCACGGATACCTGCTAATAATCCTGCTGCTTACGATGCTTGTGTCTCTCGTCTTGGGAATGGGTGTTCCAACAACTGCCAACTACATTATTACAAGCACGATTGCAGCACCGGCGATAATAACCTTCATGGCAAAGGGATACGGTATGGATGTCATTGATTTTCTGGAGACATATCCTGAACTCGTTCTTCCCGCACACATGTTTGTTTTCTACTTTGGAGTAGCTGCCGACCTCACACCTCCGGTGGCACTTGCAGCCTACGCTGGCTCCGCAATAGCTGGTAGTGATCCCTGGAAGACCGGAATAAATGCAGTAAAGATAGGGATAGGCAAATATCTTGTACCCTACCTTTTCATATTCACTCCGGCATTGCTGCTTATTGGTGTTAAAACATCTGCTGACGTTCTAAATCTCATTCTAATCGTCATCTCGGTCATGCTGGGTATAATGGCGATAAATGCAGGAACAATCGGCTGCATTCTCCGATCCATTGGCAGAACGATGAGGGTTGTTTCCTTGTGTGCGGGTATACTTCTTCTCATTCCCGACTGGATGTCTAAGATAATTGGTTTCGTAATTTTTGCAGGAATCTTTTTAAAACAGTATTACAGTATTAATAATGAGGTGGGTTGAATGAAAAGATGGATTTTTTTGCTGGCACTGGTATCCGTGCTAATTCTTGGGTGCGCTCAGCAGACTGAAACACCTACGACACCAGAAGCTACGACAACTGTGGCTGAGGTGCAGGAAGTAACAATTGTAACCGGAGGGTCTGCAGGAACATATTATCCAATTGGAGGAGCTATGGCCAAGGCCATAACAGACTACGCTCCGGGAATCAAAGCTACAGCCGTGACAAGCGGTGCCTCGGTTGTCAACGCAAGAAAAGTTGGCAACCTTGAGGCGGAGTTCGGTCTCATGCAAAACGATGTTGCCTACTATGCTTACAATGGCATTGAGATGTTCAAAGACGCTAAGGTTGACAAGCTGAGGGGGGTTGCAACACTTTATCCTGAGATAATACAGATAGTGACCTTGAAGGAGAGCAGGATAAAGACTATCTATGACCTGAAAGGAAAGAGAGTAGCTGTTGGCGCTCCCGGTTCCGGAACGGCTGTTGATGCGTTGCAGATTCTGAACGCTGCTGGAATTGATGAGTCCAACACTGATATAAGGTATCTGGACTTCAAGGAGGTCTCGGATTCTCTCAAGGATAGAACAATAGATGCTGGATTTATCGTTGCTGGAATCCCAACCGCTGCTGTAAGCGACATCGCTGCTGTGAGGGATGTAGCCATTGTGGAGGTTCCAGATGAGATATACCAGAAGCTTAAAGAGGATTACCCCTTCTACACCCAGGTCTCAATTCCCGCCGGAACCTACAAGGGTGTTGATGAGGATGTGAAGACAGTTGCAGTCCTTGCGATGCTCGCAACCAATGCTGATCTTCCAGAAGACCTCGTGTATGAGGTTACAAAAGCAATCTTTGAGCACAGAGACGTTCTTGAGGCTGCTCACAAGAGGGCGGCAGACATAACGCTCGAAACCGCTCTGGAGGGAATGCCAATTCCACTCCATCCGGGAGCGGAGAAGTACTATAAAGAAAAAGGATTAATTTAATTTTTTATTTTTGATCTGAATGGAATTAAATCCGCCATTGTTTTGAGTCCTGCTTCACAGGTAACAACGCACTCTGCAAGATTCACGAGCACCGCTGCCGTGCCGAGGTCTCCTTTGGTCCCTGTTGATCTCCATTTTATGCTGTTATCTCCTTCTATGGTTATCTCTTCATACTCCTCTGCCCCTGCATAGGCGTGAAACTCCACCCTTATCCTTTCCTCCCCCTGCTTAAGAGCGCTTCCGAATCCGATAGCTCCGATAACTTTGCCATTCTCTCCAGTTACAAATCTCTGCCCCTCTCTCTCCTCATCCGGTTCGAAGCTCAGCGATTTTGATATCAGAAGAACTGACTCAGCATAACCCACATGTCCTGTAATCTCACCGTTTTTCAGCATCTTTTCAGCCTCATCAGGATCGAGACCGATTCCAACCTTCTTCTTGAAGGGCTCTCTCCTCTTCAGCGCGTCTATGCTCCTCACTGCTCTAATCTTATCAACCTCAGCAAATGTGGCCGAAAGAGTAATCACAAGAGCATCGAGCAGAAATCCAGGGTTTATGCCCGTTCCAACAACAGTCTTCCCGTACTTTTTAGCAATTTCGTCAATTTTCCCTGCAAGCTCAGGATATCTGTAAAAAGGGTAGCTTAACGTCTCGCACGTGCTCAAAACGTTGAAACCCTTATTTAAACACTCCTCGATCTGCGGATAAACCTTGTCGAGATACGAGCTGGTGCAAATAAAGGCAACATCTCCTTCAAAATCGAGGCTGTCTTTCACGAACCCATCAGAATCGATACCAAAATCGCTAAGTCGCTTTCCTTTGAGTTCGGGGTCGATGTCTACAGCTCCAAGAACATTGTATCCTCTCTTTACACAGCACTGGGCAATAGCCCTACCAATCGGACCGAATCCGTAGATGACAACGTCCATAATGTAGATGGTGAAGGGAGTATTAAAGCTTTCAAGTAACTTTTTTAATCTACGAGCAGTTTTGGTTTCATGCTTCCCGCTAAATACTCACCTAAGAATGTGGAATCAGAGATTTTCAAGTTCTGGGAGGATAACGAAATTTACAGGAAGGTTAAAGAGAGGAAAGGGAGGAAATTTTACTTTGTTGACGGTCCTCCTTACACAACAGGCAGAATACATCTCGGTACAGCCTGGAACAAGGTTCTGAAGGACACGATACTGAGATACAAGAGGATGTCAGGTTTCGCCCCAACAGACACGCCCGGCTGGGACATGCATGGTCTGCCAATCGAGGTCAAGGTTGAGCAGGAGCTCGGATTCAGGACGAAGAGGGATATAGAGAGCTTTGGAATCGACAGGTTCATCGAGAAGTGCATGAACTACGCCTTGGCCAATAAAGATGCGATGACCGAGCAGTTCAAGAACCTCGCAGTGTGGATGGACTGGGACAGGCCGTACATGACAATAAAGGCCGAATACATGAATGCAGCGTGGTTTGCGATAAAGAGGGCTTACGAAAGAGGGCTGCTTGAGAGGAAGAAGATGGTTGTCAACTGGTGCTACCGCTGTGAAACAGCACTGGCAGATGCAGAGGTTGAGTACTGGGATGAAGAAGACCCGTCCATTTACGTCAAGTTCCCGGTAAAGGGTGAGAAAGACACCTACATAGTCATCTGGACAACCACCCCGTGGACGCTACCAGCAAACATGGCCGTTGCCGTCCACCCCTCCCTCGAATATGCAAAGTTTAGAGCGGTGAAAAACGGAAGGGTTGAATACCTGATACTAGCAAAAGAGCTTGCCGACTCTGTTCTCGGCAAGGGAGATTACGACGCCTGGGAGGTTGTTGAAACCTACCTTGGTGAGGATTTAGAGGGGCTGGAATACGAGCATCCTCTGGCTGAGGAAGTTCCTATCCAGAAAAACTGGAAGCATCAGGTCTTCTTTGCTGACTTTGTCACGGCAGAGAACACCGGTTGTGTTCACATAGCTCCGGGGCACGGTGTTGAGGACTATGAGCTAGGTGTGGAGAAGGGACTTGAAGTGTTCAATCCGGTTGACGACAGAGGGGTTTACACTGAGGAAGCTGGCAAATATGCTGGAAAGCACGTAAGGGAGGCGAACGATGAAATAATTGACGATTTGTACCGCAAGGACTTGCTGCTTGCTGAAGAGAAGATTGTTCACAGATACGGTCACTGCTGGCGCTGCAAGACGCCGATAATCTACAGAGCCACCGAGCAGTGGTTCATCAGGATTTCGGAGCTGAAGGATGAGATGCTGAGAGAAATAGACAGGGTAAAGTGGATACCGGAGTGGGCGGGAAGTGCGAGGTTCAAGGACTGGGTGAGCAACGCCAAGGACTGGTGCATAAGCAGGCAGCGTTACTGGGGAATCCCGATTCCGGTCTGGATATGCGAGAAATGTGGGGAGATGAAAGTTGTCGGCAGCATTGAGGAAATCGAGTGGGAGAGCGACCTCGACTTACACAGACCGAAGATTGATGAAGTAACCTTCGACTGCAAGTGTGGAGGGAAGATGAGAAGAGTTCCTGATGTCTTTGACGTATGGTTCGACAGCGGAGTTGCGAGCTGGGGCAGCATAGCTTATCCGCTCAGGAAGGAGAGGTTTGAGGGGCTGTGGCCTGCGGACTTCATTACAGAGGGGCATGACCAGACGAGAGGCTGGTTCTACTCCCAGCTTGGCACCTCTGTGGTTTGCTTCGATAGGGCTCCGTACAAGACAGTTCTGATGCACGGCTTCACGCTGGACGAGCAGGGAAGGAAGATGAGCAAGAGCCTCGGCAACGTTGTTGAGCCGGAAGAGGTTGTCAGCCAGATTGGTGTTGACGGTTTCAGGCTTTACGTGCTCTACTCGGCTCCATGGGAAGACCTAAGGTTCAGCTGGGAGGAGGCGAGGAACATAAACAGAATGCTCAACGTCGTGTGGAACGCCATAAGGTTCGCCTACACCTACATGAACCTGGATGATTACAGGTTCGGTGAGAAGGGGGAGTTGAAGATAGAGGACAGATGGATTCTGTCAAAGCTGGAAAGCTTCATAAAGGAGGCAAATGAGGCAATGGAGGAGTATCAGGTTCACAGAGTTGTTAGGGCTTTCTTCGACTTCTTTGTTGAGGAGTTCAGCAGGTGGTACATCCAGATTATTAGGCCGAGAGTCTGGGAGGAGAGAGACTCTCCCTCGAAGATTGCGGCATACTACACCATGTTCAGAGTTATAGACAGGTCTTTGAGGGTTATTGCACCATTCGCGCCCCTCATATCCGAGTGGTTCTACCAGCATGTCGTAAAGAGATTCAGGGACGGAGAGGAGTCTATTTTCATGGAAAGCTATCCTGAGCCTGAAGAGGAGATGATAGACGGAAAGCTTGAGGAGGCTATGGACATCGCGAAGGACATTGTTGAGGCTGCAGCGAATGCGAGGAACAAGGCGAAGAGGAAGCTGAGGTGGCCGTTAAGAGAGCTTGTTGTTGAGACATCAAGCGAAAAAGTCAGGGAAGCAGTGGAAATGCTTGAGGAGATCATTTTGAGCCAGTGCAACGTGAAGAAAATCAGAGTTGTAGACAACTTTGAAAAAGAGATTGAAATAAAGCCGGACTACAAGTACATCGGGCCTTTGCTGAAGGAAAAAGCTGGAGAGTTTGCCAAGTACGTTGCTTCACTGAAGGAAATTCCCGAAAAGCTGGTTTTTGAGGGTGAGGAGCTTGATCCCAAACAGGCACTTCTCGTTGATTACAGGCTGCCTGATGGATACGAGTATGCAGAGTTCCCGGGAGGGGTCGTTTACATCTACAAGGAGCTCGACGATGAGCTAATGAAAGAAGCGTACGCCAGGGAGATTGTAAGGAGAATCCAGGAGATGAGGAAGGAGCTTGATCTGGATGTGGAGGAGTTTATACATACGACTGTGGAGATGGATCCAGAGCTCGTTAAGGGATGGGAGGAATACATAAAGAGCGAGACAAGGTCGGAGGAGCTGATTTTCGGCAATGCTGAAGGATACGTGAAGGAATGGAATGTTGAAGGCAAGAAAGTGAGAATCGGGATAGTGAGGAAATCTTAATTTTTAAATTTTGGTACTTATCATTTAATTCTATATTTTCCACATTACTTGCATTAAAAAATTATAATAATATCTATCCCAAAAATAATGAACCTCACAATGGGAGACCAAAAAACTTATTATTTCTGTCAGGCGAAGAGAGGATATGTCATTAAGAGAGAAAGTCGAAGAAGTTGTCGAAAAAGATATAAGACCGGCTTTGATGAGAGATGGGGGAAATATTGCGGTTGTCGACGTTGATGAGGGTTCTGGAACCGTCAAGGTTCAGCTTCTTGGAGCATGCGGTGGCTGCCCGATGTCAATGATTACACTCACATCCTTCGTCGAAAGGTATCTCAGAACCAAAGTTCCCGAAGTGAAAAAGGTCGTACCAGTCTGATATGATAAAGCTGATTGAGCCACTAAAGAAGCTCATAATAGACGGCCTAGGAGTTAATGGCGAAGAGGTAGAGGAACAGCTTTTCGGTGGATTTTGTGAGTGCGGCGGGGTGATGTACCAGAGATTCTGGTTTACTAGAGATTCAGAGAAAATCCTCGTTTCAGAGTGTGAGAAGTGCTGGAAGCACAAGGCGATGATTTTCAACTCGCACTCTTTTGTATCTCACCAGAACGTTGATGTTCTTGGTAAATACGATTTCATTGAGTTTTTGAAAGAGACACTCGGCAGCAGAGAGTTTGAAGCACTCGTTAAGAAGGCCAAAAATGAGGAATTCAATCCTGTTTCTTACTCAAAGGCTAAAAAATTGCTAATGTTAATGAACCTTGACATCGATGAAATTTTAGACCAAGTTCGATGAAAGACAAAATCAAAAAAATAAGGGAAAGAATCAATCTTTACAGTGAGGTAACAGACCTAACCTCTGTATCCAGGCGGTACTTTATAATAGGTTTTTTTGATGGCGTCCTCACAATTTTAGGCCTCATAATTGGCTCCCACCTCTCCGGTGAGATCTCTGCGAGGTTGATTATAACGGCCGGAGTAGCCACCGCTCTTGCTCTGGGCATTTCGAGTTCTTGGGGAGCGTTTGAGGCTGAGAGGATAGAGCAGAAAATTATGAGGGATCAGAAGGAGAGGGCTTTGCTTGTAAACTCGAAGGAATCAGCGATAGACAGGGCACATCGCTTTGCGGCTTACGTTTCGTCAATCATTCACGGGATAGCCCCGATTATAGGCGCAATACTCCCCATAATCCCCTACGCTTTCATGCCGCTTGAAGAGGCCTTTATAGCTGCCGTGACGATAGGATTCGCGAGCCTTTTTATCCTAGGCGCTGTAATGGGGAGGTCGGCCAAGTTCAACGTGTTCGTGAGCGGTTTCAGAATGTTTCTCGCTGGCGTTCTAACTGCGGTGGTGGTGACACTTCTGAGTCCGAGTCATTTCATCTGAAAGATTTTTTAATTCTGCCCCAACTTAGCTCATGGGAAAAGCCTGGAAGTTCGGAGATGACATTGACACTGATGTCATAATACAGGGAAAGTACCTCGTTATCAACGAACCCGAGGAGCTTGCAAAGCACGTTTTTGAAAATCTGCGCCCTGAGTTTGCCAGAGAGGTTAAGAAAGGAGATTTTGTAGTAGCTGGTGAGAATTTCGGCTGTGGGAGCAGCAGAGAGCACGCACCCTTGGCTTTGAAGGCAACTGGAATTGAAGCGGTGATTGCAAAGTCTTACGCGCGAATTTTCTTCAGAAATGCCATCAACATAGGTCTGAAGGTTCTGGAGTGCAAGGATGTGGACAGAATAGATGACCGCGATGAGCTGGAAGTTGATTACGAGAAAGGTGTGATTTACAACAAGACAAAGGGTGAGGAGTACTCCATAAACCCGCTGCCTGATTTCCTGAAGGAGATTCTCGATAAAGGCGGGCTGGTAGAGTTTGCAAAAAGCCTGAGGGAGAAAGCATGAAGAAAATAGTCGTCATTCCTGGAGACGGGATTGGCAAGGAGGTAATGGAGGCTGCGATGCTCATCCTCGAGAAACTCGACCTCCCATTTGAGTACAGCTACTATGAGGCAGGAGACGAGGCGCTGGAGAAGTACGGCAAAGCCCTCCCCGATGAGACGCTTGAGGCCTGCAAGAAGAGCGATGCGGTTTTGTTCGGGGCTGCTGGAGAGACTGCTGCGGATGTGATAGTCAGGTTGAGGAGAGAGCTTGAAACTTTCGCAAACGTGAGGCCGGCAAAGGCCATTGAGGGCATTGAGTGCCTTTATCCCGGATTGGATATTGTAGTGGTTAGGGAGAACACCGAATGCCTTTACTTGGGCTTCGAGTTTGAGTTTGGAGACGTTACTGAGGCTGTAAGAGTAATCACAAGGAAAGCTTCAGAGAGGATTGCGAGATACGCCTTTGAGCTGGCCAAAAGAGAGGGGAGAAAGAAAGTCACAGCTTTGCACAAGGCAAACGTCATGAAGAGGACCTGCGGCCTTTTCAGGGACGTCTGCAGGGAGGTTGCTAAGGAGTATGGGGACATCGAGTTCAATGACTACTACATCGATGCAGCATGCATGTACCTGGTTATGGACCCCTTCAGGTTCGATGTGATAGTCACAACCAACATGTTCGGCGACATCGTCTCGGATTTGGCTGCTGGACTTGTTGGAGGGCTTGGTTTAGCTCCTTCAGCCAACGTTGGAGAAAAGTCCGCCATTTTTGAACCTGTTCACGGTGCTGCCTTCGACATTGCGGGGAAGGGCATAGCAAACCCCACAGCCATGATTCTCACAGCCTGCATGATGCTGCGCCACTTTGGCTACGTTGAGGAGGCCAAGAAGGTTGAGGCTGCGGTAGAGAAGGCGATTAAGGGAGGAAAGAAAACTCCTGACCTTGGTGGCTACCTTAAAACGCTGGAGTTTGCCAACGAAGTAGCACGCCTTTTGGATTAGATTTAAATAGTAAAACTTGACTAATTTTTTTCATGAGCTACGAAATTTTGATGGCGAGACTTGGGTTTCCAGAATCTGAGAGACTCAGAAAAATTCTGGAATATCTCATGAACGAGGAGGAGGCGAAGGTTGCTGCAGCACTTCCGGGAAGTCCTGAAGAGGTTGCAGAGAAGCTGGGAATGGACGTTGAGAGGGTTAAGGAGATTCTTGAGAATCTCTTTTTCAAGGGGGTTGTTTTTCCGAAGGACTTCCAGAACAGGAACTACTACAGGTTTGCAAAGGATTTAGTTCAGCTTCACGATGCTACCCTCGCTTCCGTCCACATGAAGGACCCTGAGTATGCTAGGATGTGGAAGGAGTTCGGCGAGAAGGAAGCACATGCGAAGATGGGGCAGTTGCTTGCACTGGCTGACTTCAAGGTCTGGAGAGTTATTCCAGCTTACGGAGCGATAAAAGATTTGCCAGATGTTCTTCCGCAGGAGAATATCGTTGAGATGATAAAGGCTCAGGAGAAGATCGCCGTTGTTCCGTGTTCCTGCAGAAACGTTACTTATCTTACAGGAGACGGATGCAAGCGCACGGATGAGATGTCCCTCTGGCACTGCATCCAGTTCGGTAGGGGGGCTGAGTATGTTATCACCAGAGGATCGGGGAAGGAGATTACAGTAAATGAGGCGATAGAGATAATCATGAGGGCCGAGGAGGATGGTTTAGTGCATACATGGCCTAACACGGGCAAAATCGTGGACAGGAGGGTTACTGTTAACTGCAACTGCTGTGATGACTGCTGTGAGTTCTTCCTTTCGGCAAAGTATGGCAATGTGCCTATTGGAAGCATGCTTGAGAAAAGCAGGTACCTCGCATATGTTGATGAGGACATGTGCATAGCCTGTGGTGTTTGCGAGGAGAGGTGCCCCTTCGAAGCTATCACAATCGAAGACGTTGCAAAGGTTGACGAGGAAAAGTGCTTTGGATGCGGCGTGTGTGTTGTGGGGTGTGAGCAGGAGGCTATAAAGCTCAAGGCTGTCAGGCCGCCTGAACACATCCCATCTTAAACCGCCTCAATGTCGTTTAGAGTTCTGCAGGCAATTCTTTCAATTTTTAACTCCTCCAGAAGCTTTTTTGACGGCTTCCCGTGGTAAAAAACAACCTCTTCAGGCTCGCAGTGTTCTATCATCTCCAAGATGCCTTTGTAGTCGAGGTGGTCGCTTATGGTTATCCTCGGCCACTTATAGAATCTCTGGGCGGTGAGCACGTACCCCCCTCCGTAGCGTGGAAGGTTTCTTGGAGAGGCTATGAGTGGCCCGTCTGAGGGTTTCAGACCAACAGCTTTGCAAATCCTCTCAATCTGCTCCTCAGCAGAGAAGCCGAACCCTTCCTCCTGGAGAATTTCTGCAACCCTCTGAGCTTTTCCGATGGGGTAAGCGCCGAAAACGGGCTTCTCAGATGCAATTTTTACGAGCTTATCAATCTCCTCCTCAAAAACATGGGAAGGGTGGCCGTAGGTAGCTTCCGTAACAAGAACACTGCATTTCGGTAGCTTCGAGTAATCCTTAACGTCTCCCGTAACCAGAACGTCATTCTCCTTGAAGTAGAAAGCCGTCGAGCCGTGCATGTGGTACGTCGGGTAGGTTTTTATCCTGACCTTTCCAACTTTCATCCTGCTCCCGACTTCAAAAACAGCACCTGAAAACCTCTTACCTGTGTAGGCCTCAAGTATTGCTGCGGTCTCTTTGCTTGCCACCGCTTTGCTGTTATTCATGTTCCTCTGTCCGTAGTGGTCTGTGTGGGCATGGGTGATGAGGTTTATACCATAATTTGCGGGAGAAGAGTCGATGTGGTAGTGCTGCCCTTCAATGCAGATGGAGAGGTGGGGTCTGCATCCTCTACCGTATTTCCTTCTGTAAAATTCAATCTGCACTTTTTCACATTACAGGCAAGGTTTATAATACCTTTCCACATTCACCAAACAAATGAATCTTGAAGAGTTTGAGAAAGAGGTTAGGGATTTGTTTGACAGCGATCTCGTGGAGAGGGCGAAGAATCTAAAGAAGAGCGGAAACATCTTCAATCCGATATTCTACATCTTCTTCACGAGAATTGTTGAGCTCTCAGCCATTATAAACGACATGATTCTCCCCAACAGGTACGAGCTTGAAGAGCTTTTGAGGACAAGGAAGGACTTCCTGCAAATAGACTACGGCACAATTGGCGAAACAATGAGGAGGGCCTGGCTTTATGAGAGGGAGAGGGGGGTGGAGTTCACCTTCAGCAACAGCGTTGAAGATATGATGTACCTGCTCTACAGGATGGGAAAGCTGCAGGGAAAGCTTGACAGGCTCATAATGAAGTATGCCGAGTGGGAGAAAAACAAGCTTGTGGAACTTTACTTCACAATTTTGAAGGTTCTGCTTGAGCTCGAAGACAGGATTAACAGAGAAATAAAGGAGGAGTCAAACCTGTCCGATTAGCTCCAGCACCTTTCTCTTTTTCTCCACAGCCTTCATGGCAGCTTCATCAACTTTTCTTCTCATCTCTTCGAAGTCTGGAGGCATCTCTTCCCCAACCACCTTTTTCAATGGGGTGTAGGCGGACTCCCTGAATCTCGGCCTGATTTCCCTGACTTTCCCATCTTCGAGTACGAGGGCTCCCTTTTTCCTGCCCTCAACCCATCCTACCTCTTCCACTTTAACTCCCGTCTTTTTTATAGCATTTTTCACAGGCTCTGCCGTTTCCGAATCGCAAATTACCATTAGCGAGTCGATTGAAACGCCCATGAAGTCTATCTCCAGCTCTTCGAGCATTTTAAGAACTCTCGGATTAACGCAGCTCCTTACCTTCTCGTAATCGAAAATTAGGGCTTTGTCCGAAACCTTTGCAATCTCCTCGGCATCACCCCTTATCCCTCCATTCGTCACGTCAGTCATGGAGTGGATTCTCCTGACCAGATCAGCTCTGAAAACCGCTTTTACAGCTTTAATGAAGTCCAGGTTTATTGTCTCCTCAACTACCTCGTGCATGCCGTAGTAGATGGCAGTCGTCGCTACAGTCCCTCCTCCAGCCCCTTCTGTGAGCAGAATAACGTCTCCATCCCTGGCATTTTTTCGTGGGGTGATGTGTTTTGAAACTCCAACGCAACCAACACCGCCGGTCATTCTTTCCCCTATTACCATGTCACCGCCTATTCTGAGCGTGCTCCCGCTAACCAGCGGAACGTTGGTGGCTTCGCAGACCGCAGTTATTCCTGCGATGTGGTCAAATATCTTGCTCACATCTCCATCATCAGCAACGTGTATGTCTGAGAAAACCGCAACCGGCTCTGCACCCATTACAAGGACGTCTCTCATTGCCGCCCTTGTGACATGAAAGCCGGCGATGAAGGGAAACTCACTCAACCTTGAATGGATGCCGTCTATGGCTACGGAAATGTAGATGTCTCCGAACTTTACCACGCCAGCATCGTCAAGGTCTTTCGATGATACAACGGCTCCGGAGTTTCCAATCACTTCCGCAATTTTCTCGTGAACGTAAAAGTCACCTCTCCCCCTCGACCCGACTCCAAATTCACCCATCGTCACTCCTGATTTGTAGTAGTCGAGAAGCCAGTTGCTCTTGCTGTAGGCGTTCTTTACTTCTACGATGACCGCTTCGGCCCAGCGCTTTGCCTTTTCAAAACTCCAGCTTTTAATCTCGGCTATTCTTTCAGCTAAAAGAGCTTTAACCTCATCTTCACTCATTCTTTTAAGCATTCTTCTCGCGTAGCCCTCAATGTCCATCACATGAATTTTTCTTGAGTGCTAATAAAGGTGACTGATTTCAGCTCAGCTAAAAATCACGAAATATTAAATAGCTTAGGGAATTTTGAATCGCTATGGGTGTGCTCAGAGTCGTTAACCTCGGAGTGAAGGTTGGTGAAAGGAAGATACTCAAGAATGTTAATCTCTTCATAAAAGAAGGGGAGACCTTCGTCCTCTTCGGCCCAAACGGTTCAGGTAAATCAACACTTCTCAACGCCCTCATCGGAAACCCGTCGTACAAGGTTACGAGTGGGCGGATAATGTTCAAGAAGATAGACGTCACGAATCTGCCAACCAACGATAGGGTCAAACTTGGAATGGGTATCGCTTTTCAGAACCCACCTAAAATAAGCGGTGTAAAGCTGATAGACGTGCTGAGGTACTGTGCCAGAGTAGGTGGTTACGGGGAGGACAAGATAATGGAGCTCGCTGAAGCCATGAAAATGACTGACCACCTCTACAGGGAGATAAACGTTGGTTTTTCGGGTGGAGAGGTGAAGAGGTCGGAGCTTTTGCAGCTCATGCTGATGAATCCTGATCTGGTTTTGCTCGATGAGCCGGACAGCGGTGTTGATTTAGAAAACGTTGCTCTCATTGGTGAGGCAATAAGGAAAATTCTTGAGAGAGATAAGAGTGAGGAAGAGAGGACGAAGTCAGGGGTAATAATAACGCATCAGGGGCACATTCTCGATTATGTGGATGCTGATTATGCTGCAATACTCTACAACGGCAGGATCGCATGTATTGGTGAACCGAGGGATATTTTGAATCAGATAAGAAACCACGGGTATGAGGGGTGTTTGGCGAAATGTCTGAGGAATATGGAGAACTCGGAGTAGATAAGGAAAGGCTGAAAGAAGTTGGGATTGAACTCGACAGCTCAAAGAGGTCAGGAACATTTCTGCTGGAAGACCAGGATGCAAAGACCTTCGCGTCCTTCTTTGAAGGAGTGGAAGTGATGAGCATAAAGCAGGCTATGGAAAAGTACGACTGGGTTAAGGACTATTTCTGGAAGATTTTGAAGAAAGATCAGGATGAATATACAAAGATGGCCGATTCTGAAGACGTTAACGGATACTTCATCCGCTCTCTGCCTGGAGCAAAGGTTGAGATACCGGTGGAAGCCTGCCTTTACCTCAAAAAGGTTGGAAAGCAGAGGGTTCACAACATAGTTATTGCTGAAGAGGGTTCGGAGCTGAACATAATATCTGGCTGCACCTCTCATCCCGGCGTTGCTGGAATGCACATTGGCATATCGGAGTTTTTCGTCAAGAAGAATGCAAAGCTTTCTTTCACAATGATACACAGCTGGGACACAACGATAGAGGTTAGACCAAGGACGGCCATAAAGGTTGAGGAGGGTGGGACATTCATAAGCAACTATATTCTCCTAAACCCCGTAAAGCTCGTCCAGACCTATCCAACGGCCTACGTGGAGAAGGACGCCACAGCGATATTTAACAGTGTAATTGTTGCTCTTGAGGGCAGCGTTATCGATTCCGGATCAAGGGCTGTTTTAATGGGTGAGAACAGCAGGGCAGAGATAATTTCGAGGACAATAAGCAAGGGAGGGAAGATTATTGCGAGGGGTCACATCGTCGGTGATGCTCCTGAGGTGAAGGGGCACCTTGAGTGCAAGGGGTTGATGCTGTCCGAAAACGGACTGATTGACGCCATTCCAGAACTTGAGGCGAGATATCCAAATGTAGAGCTCAGCCACGAGGCGGCAATCGGGAAGATAGCAGAGGAGGAAATTTTCTACCTGATGTCGAGAGGCCTGAGTAGGGATGAGGCGGTTTCGGCGATAGTCAGGGGCTTCATGGAGATAGAGATAAAAGGCCTGCCTGAAGCGCTTCAGGAGGCCATAAGAAGGACGATAGAGATGGCAGAGAAGGATTTGCTGTAGTCAGAGAGTACAGCCGTCATCATCGCAAAGCTCAGGTTCTGCCAGATTCATCATCCATTTTATTTAGGTCGTTAAGGTTAAAATTTTTCTCATTTCGGAGTGCTAACTTAAACGTGTACAAAGAAAAATAGGATGGCTCAAAACGAGCAATTTTTCATATGGTGAGCGTGAAGCCCACCATAGCCCAGCACGTCCCCAAGTCAGACACGCTTGTGGAATTCTGTCCCCTACTTTACTTTCTTTTATGGCTGGGAAAATGGGTCTCTAAGCATTCTAGTCTACTCTCTCCAGAAATTTAATAACTCTTCTGTGAAGTTTAACACCAAACATTCACCAAAAATCGCACCCAATACCGAGCTGTAAACCTCAGCCATTTATTAAATACAAAATTAGGCTCAGCCTACCAACTCAGCTAAGCCTCCACAACCTCTAAAAAATCAACCCTTTTGAAATCCTCATCGAAGGTTGCAATCCTCTTTATCCCGTGATATTTGCATGTCGCAGCTATCAAGGCGTCGTTGGGCAAGAGGTCGTAACTACCAAAAACATCAAGAAATTCTGATAGCGGTAGTTTATCTACAACGACGATATCCAGACCTTCAATAACTGTTTTTACCATTTCAACAATTTTCGAATTAGTTTCTTTAGTTAGTCTCTTCAAAACAAAGAGAGTTTCCTCCACAACTGTCACGGAGGTTATAAATTCTTCTTCAATGTATTTCTCCACAATTGCCCTGGCTTTACCCGTAAAGTCAGTCTCAACTATCAAATTCACAATAAAATTGGTATCAAAGAATATTCCCATATTTTCTCAGCCTCAGCTCTTTTATCTTCTCTATAGATGGACTTTCATCGAGTTTTATTGGCTCCCATCTCCTAAGAAAACTCTCTCTTTTCGTTTTTCGGTCTTCAATTCTTATCCTCACTCTCTCCCCTTCCTTAAGCTCAACCTTCTCCAAAGGTTTGAAAACACCATCCTCGTAAATAGCCTCAATTATTTTAGGCATGCTAAATTCTTGCACTTGAGATTAAAAATAGATTTCGTCAAGTGGTTGAGCAGTAAGTATCGCTCAAGTTTTGAATTTCTCAACCCAACAAATTAAAACTAACACTTTTAAATAGCTCCTCTAAATCACCAACGATGAGAGAAGCTAATCGTCTATCCCAGATTTCGACCTCCATGATTCGTAGGATGTTCGAAATAGTTGAGAGGGCAAAAAAGGAGGGAAAAGAGATAATAAGCCTTACCATTGGTGAGCCGGATTTTGACACTCCTCCAGAGGTTGTAGAGAGAGCCTGCAGGGCAATGAATGCAGGTTTCACTCACTATACTTCAAACTTCGGCCTGGAGGAGCTTCGAGAGGCGATTGCGGAGAGGTACGGTGTGGATGCAGGTCAGGTGATGGTCACCGCCGGTGGTAGTGAGGCACTGATAAACGCCTCGCTGGCATTCATCGAGGAGGGGAGCAAGGTCATTATTCCTACTCCGAACTTCCTCAGCTACTTTACCTACGGCAAAATGTGTGGTGGCAAAATTGTTCAGGTCAAAACTCACGATAACGGCTTTTTACCCGATGTTGACAAGCTTAACGAAGTCGTTGACAGAGATGTGAGTGTCATTTTCCTCAACTACCCCAACAACCCGACTGGGGCTGTGATTAGGGAGAAGGAGTTAAAAGCAATCGTCGAAATTGCAAGAGACAACGGAGCGGTAGTCGTGAGTGACGAGATCTACGACCAGATTTACTACGACGTCAAGCCGACATCACTTGCGGGTGAGGAGAACGTGGTCTGCGTGAATGGCTTTTCCAAATCTCTTGCTATGACCGGGTGGAGGATAGGCTTCACCATAGCTGATGAAAGCTTGCTCGATCCAATGCTGAAGGTTCATCAAGTAAATGGAGTTTGTGCCCCAGCCTTCGCCCAGAAGGCTGTTGCGGATGTTTTTGCTGAAAGTCTTTTCGACTCAATCGTCTCAAGGATGGTCGGGGAGTTCAGGCGTCGCAGAGATTTCCTTTATGCCGAGCTGAGCAAAATATACGATGTAGTGAGGCCGGAGGGAGCGTTCTACATGTTCGTGAATGTGGGAGAGGACTGCATGAAGTACGCTGAAAGGCTGGTCGAGATGGGAGTTGCCGTCACACCCGGCCTGCCTTTCGGTGATTACAACGAAACCTACGTCAGAATCAGCTATGCAAACTCAATGGAGAACCTCCAGAAGGCCGTTGAGACAATAAAGGACTATGAGAGTCAGAAAGCTTGAAAAAGAGGATGCAAGAGATGCTGTAAGGTTGCTAGTCCTCGCATTCAGCAGAGAGCTGAACGGCATATTTGGTGATACCGAGTTGGCGAGAGAGCTGTTTTTCAAGTTCTTTTCCAAGCATACGGAAGAATGTCTTGTGGCCGAGAGTGAGAGAATCGTTGGATTTGCATCCTACTCTTTCAGGCAAAGGCTACCCGTTTCAGATTTTTTAAGGAAAGAGCTCGGATTCGTGAAGGGTGTTAAAGCATCTCTGCTCATCCGCTACCTCTGCCCGAAGCCAAAAAAAGGAAAGGCTGTGATAAACTTCATAGCTGTCTCACCGCTCAGAAGGAACAGCGGAGTGGGTTCGCTGCTGCTCGAAAAAATCATTGAAAGTGTGAGGGAGGGTGGTGGGAAGGAGATTGAATGCTACGTTTCCGTCGACAACGATGAGGGGATAGGTCTTTTGACAAAATTCGGCTTCGAGATTGTGAAAATGCTGGACAACAGGTTTGCCGAAAAAAATTTTGGGGCAAAGCAGTGGTATTTGATGCGTTTACAGCTTTAACTCCTCCTCCTCATTTCCTCCTCTCTCAGCAACCTCCTCAGCACCTTACCTACAAGCGATTTCGGAAGTTCATCCCTGAACTCCACAACCCTTGGAACCTTGTATGAAGCTAACCTTTCCTTGCAGAACTTTATGATGTCCTCTTCCGTGACCTTCCCTTTCCATTCTGGCTTCAGCTCTATAAACGCCTTAACCGTCTCCCCCCTGTAAGGATCAGGAACGCCAACAACCGCTGCCTCAGCCACTGCCGGATGCTCATACAACACTTCCTCAATTTCCCTCGGGTAGATGTTGTATCCGCCCGCAATTATCATGTCCTTCTTCCTGTCAACGATGTAGAAGTACCCGTCCTCGTCTATTTTTGCCATGTCCCCTGTCAGCAACCAGCCATTGATCAGAGTCTTCTCAGTTTCCTCCCTGCGATTCCAGTAGCCTTTCATCACCTGCGGACCTCTGATCACGAGTTCTCCAACTTCTCTAGGCGGGAGGATGTTGCCGTCATCATCGATGACAACTGCAATGGTGTCTGGATAAGGCACGCCTATGCTACCCTCTTTGTTTAGGCCATATATCGGGTTACAGTGTGTTATGGGCGAAGCCTCACTCAGTCCGTAGCCTTCTGTGATCCTCTTCCCTGTCAGCTCCTCCCACCTCCTCTTCACCTCTATGGGTAGCGGAGCAGCACCACTCGTGCACACTCTTAAAGAGCTCAAATCGTAGCCGTTTTGCTCGATAAGCTTCAGCATTCCGATGTACATTGTTGGAACAGCAGAGAGAGTTGTAACCCTGAAAGTCTGAATCGCCTGAAGAACCATCGGGTAGTTTCTTGGATCAGGCATAGGGATGATTGTAGCTCCGACGAGTATTCCGACATTCATCATCGTCATTCCGTAGCTGTGGAAAACGGGAAGCATGCCAATCCCAACATCAGCGGATGAAGCTTTGGGATCCCAGTTCGCTGCCTGATAGGCGTTGGCGACAATGTTGAAGTGTGTGAGCATTACACCCTTGGGAAAGCCCGTCGTTCCTCCAGTGTACTGCAGCATCGCGACATCCTCTTTCGGATTAATTTCCACTCTCCTGTCCGTTTTCTCAGCTTCCATGATGTTTTTCCATGAGTAAAGGCCTTTTCTCTTTTCAGGAGGATCAGGCATTGCTGCACCAACCATAAAATCCTGAAGGCTGCAAGTAATTACTGCTTCAAGAGTACCATCGTCGAGTAGAGGGGAGACATTGGAGTACATCATGTCCATGCAGAACATCACCTTCGCCCCACTGTCCTCTGCGAGGAACTTCATCTCTCTCTGAGTATAGAGAGGATTGCACTGCACTATTATTCCTCCAACCTTCAGAATCCCTGCCATTATCGGTGCAGCGTGAGGTGTGTTGGGCAGAGCGAACATCACCCTATCATTCTTCTCGACGCCCAGGTTGAGGAGAAATGCTGCAACCTTGTCCGAAGCATCTTTTGCTTGCTTGTACGTAATCTGATTTCCGAAAAATATGGTTCCAACCTTGTCCCCGTACTTTTCAGCAGCAATTTCGAGAATTCTGTAAGCGGGCATCACGGGGTAATCGAGCTTATCCCTAACACCCTCATCGTAATGCTTTACCCATATCCTGTTTATTCCACTGCCGTCAGTCTCTCGTATATTTTGCCCCTCAATACCAAGTATTCCACTCATGATACGAAAAAATTGTGATTAACTTAAAAATTTTGCGAAATTAATCATCTAATTTCTGCTTCTGCTTATAATCATTATACTTTTCAAAAGCTTCTCTCGCCCTCGCATCATCTCCGAGATACTGGTAGGCTTCTCCAACATGCTTCCACCACGCCGGATCATTCTCCGCTTCATTCTCACAGTACGCGGCAAACTTCAGCATCGCCTCTCTTGCCTTCTCGGAATCGCCAAGCTTCTCGTAGATCTTCGCCACATCCTCCCAGAACACACCTTCTTCCTCAGCCTCTTTAAGATAGTATTCGAGGGCTTTCTGCCAAGCCCTCTTCGCATTCTCGGAATCGCCAATTTCTTCGTAAAGCTTGGCCACATCCTCCCAGAACCACGGCTCATCCTCAGCGTACTTTTCAAGGCATTCAGCAGCCCTCCTCATTTTCCCAGCCTTTTTGTAGAACTCGTAAGCTTCCTTCCAGTAGTACGCATCACCCTGCTGTGCAGCAAGCTCCTCGTAAATTTCCGCAGCCTTCGAGAACTGCTCGGCCTTTTCGTAACACCAAGCAGCAGATTCTTTCATTCCGGTTTTCAGGTAGCATTCAGCAGCCTTCTCGAATTTTCCTGCTTCCTCATACTTTCTGGCTGCAGCCCTATACCTTCCAGCTTTTTCGAGAGCACTTGCACTTCTCAGCCTCTCGTAGATGCTCAAATCCGGCTCCGAAATCCACCACAGAGCGAAGGCGAACGTAAGAATGTATGCGGCGGTTATATAGGCGACGTGCATTGGCTTATCCCAAGTGTAGCACTGATAAATAGCGTATAGAGAGGCCAGCAAAGACAGCAGTGAGGGCAGAGCGTACTTCGATTTTGCATATACCAGAATTGCAAGCATTACAGCCGAAATTGCAGCAATTCCTAGGAAGAGGAGGAACAAAATCAGTCTGAGAAGGAACAGCGGTGAAAAGAAGTATGCTATTCCTGCTGCGATGGCAACAAGCACCGCTACAAAAACTATGGCAATGGCAGTCAACCTGTCCATGAAATGTGTAGGTATTGCGAATAAAATATTTTCTATTCCTTTATTTTTTTCAGCACATCAACGAGCCTCTCAAGCGACTCTGAAAGCACCTTTATCTCTTCAACACTTCTTGATTCAGCAATCATGTCGCAGACTTTCGAAATTGCCCTTTCAATCTTTTTGGATAGTCCCAAATAATCTGCCTCAGGTTTGGCCTTCTCCAAAGCAGTTTCGTCATGTGCGGTTTCAGATTCGGCCTGAACCTCAGAATTCTCGTTTTCTCCTTCTATTATAACTTCCCTGCCGCATGAGGGGCAGAAAACCTTCCCATCCTTCTCAAATAGGGGCATCTTACATTCTGGACAGCTATATGCAAGCATTTTGGCTCCTTTGTAAAGAAGCTCTGCCGCACTTTCAATCCCATTTTCCGAAATTTTTTTATCACCCACGAGTTCCATTTGATTCCGAACTATTAAAATTTTCCAGTTTTGTGAGGTGAGGCGGATGGCGAAGAAAGAGCTTGATGAGGTTCTGGAAACGCTTGATAGAATAATCCACGACGAGACTGTGCCAAGAAACGTGAGGAAAGTTGCAAGCGAGATTAAAGAAAAGCTCACTACGACAGATGAGGTCTCGCTGGAGGCTGCATCAGCCATATCGGTTCTTGAGGACATCTCTGCAGACCCGAATCTGCCAATGCACGTCAGAACGATGATATGGAACCTTACAAGTCAGTTAGAGAGGATATCCGTTGAGTGAGCTTAAAAGAGAACTTCTTCGAAAATCAATCCATTTTTCCGGAATCACTTACATTCTGGCCTATCTTTATTTAGGAAGAGAGCTTTTGATTGTCGGAGTGGCTATAACTTTGCTCTTTGCACTCATTTTTGAATTCTTTCGCTTGAAGTACAACCTGCTTTCCGGGATTGTGAGGGAACATGAGAAAGCCAGGATAGGGGCTTACATATATTTCGGTGTAGCGATTCTCCTTATCACACTACTCTTCCCAATGGAAGCTGCGTTTTCCGCAGTCCTTGTTACACTCCTTGGAGACGGTTTGGGCGGTGTAGTGAAGAGGCTGCCTGTAAGGAGGGCGGGCGAAATTGCCACGCTATTGATGATTGTTGTTCCTTTTTTAGCTTCTTTGCCGCTTCTCTCGCCAGCGCCCTCATTTATAGCATGTGTTTCGGCAGCGATCGTGGAGAGAGTAGAAAAAATAGGGGATTATTACCTTGAGGACAATTTCACGGTTCCCTTAACTGCGGCTTTCGTTTACCACTCAGTAAATTACATATTGCCCTAAACCCAACCAGTCCTCATGGACGAAAGGGATGCGCTGAAAATTTCGAGGGAGATAGCAGTGGAGGTGAGGAAGACCATAGCTGCAATGCCCCTCAAGGAAAGAGCTAAGGATGTTGGGATGGGTAAGGATGGAACTCCAACCAAGGCCGCTGACAGAGTGGCGGAAGAGGTTGCGCTGAAGGTGCTTGAAAGGGAGAAAGTTACAGTCGTTACAGAGGAATCGGGGGTGGTTGGTGAGGGAGATATCTTTGTTGCTCTCGACCCTCTTGATGGAACCTTCAACGCAACGAGGGGGGTGCCAGTGTACTCAGTAAGCCTCTGCTTTTCCGAATCCGAGAAGCTGGAAAACGCATTTTTTGGCTACGTTTACAACCTCGCTACTGGAGATGAGTACTATGCGGACTCAACCGGAGCCTACAGAAACGGGGAGAAGATTAAGGTAAGTGATGAGAACTCGCTCTACTGCAACGCCATAATCTACTATCCTAATAAAAATTACCCCTTTAAGAGGATGAGGATTTTTGGCAGTGCTGCAACTGAGCTCTGCTTCTTTGCCGATGGCTCCTTTGATTGCTTTATTGATATTCGTCCTGGGGGGATGTTGAGAATATACGACGCTGCGGCTGGAGTTTTCATCGCTGAAAGAGCTGGAGGGAAGGTCACTGAGCAGGACGGGAGCAGCCTGAGGAATAAAAAATTTGATATGCAGGAAAGGCTGAACATCGTTGCTGCGAATGAGAAACTGCACGGAAAGCTCCTGGAGCTGGTTCGATGAAGGCTGCAATAGTTTACAAGACTGATGAAATCCTCAGCAGAGTTGAGAGAGTTCTTGAAAACCTGAACATTTCGTTTGGGTCGTTCAGCTCACCCTCCGAAGAGCTTGAAAATTACGACTTTATAGTCAGCATCGGGGGAGATGGAACGATTTTGCGAATTTTGCAGAAGATAAGAACCTGCCCACCAATTTTCGGGATAAATACAGGCAGGATTGGGTTGTTAACCCACTCAACACCAGAAAATTTTGAGGAAATACTTAAGAAGGCGGTGAAGGACTTCGAAATCGAGGAGTTCCCTAGAATTGAATGTGAGAACCTTCTTGCCCTAAACGAGTTTGCCATTCTGAGCAAGCAGCCAGGAAAGTTGATGGACGTCACGATAAAACTTGATGGGGCGGAAATTGACAGGCTGAGGTGTGATGGCATCGTCGTTGCAACCCAGATCGGCTCTACCGGCTACGCATTCTCTGCAGGAGGACCTGTTGTTGACCCATACATCGACTGCATGATAATCGTCCCCATTGCACCCTTCAGATTTGGATGGAAGCCCTTTGTTATTGATATGAACAGGAAGGTTGAAATAAGTGTTGAAAGCGCTTTGCTGATTGCAGATGGGCAGAAGAGTGTTGAAGTTTCCGGTGATGTTGAGATCCGCAGGTCGGAGCATCCGGCAGTCTTTTTCAAGAAAGAATTTAGGGTTTCAGAAATGTTTAGACGGGTCAAATTTATCGAATAATCCACGACACGAATGGTCTAATTGAAATCAAGAGACATTTGACATTTCAAGTCAAGCAGTATCTTTTTTAACCATTCCTCTTAAACCAGATGTCTTCTGCCGAGTGAAAATATTAATTACTCTCCTGATTATATACTAATGTCTCCGATCGGGGAAGAGGCTGAGGTGGCAGTGCCGACGATGAAGCTTCTCTGCGAGCTCGGGGACACACCATGTCGATAGGTCCCCTCAGGAGTGAGGCGAAAGCCTTACGATGATTGTGGGGCAACCCGGACATGGGACAGCCCCCAGAGGTCAGCCACTCTGAGGCGGCAGAGCCTGCGATGAAGGGTGGTGTTACTCTGGGGGCAGATTTTGACACTACTACCGTGATGCTGGTTTTTGGCGTATCATTAAAACAGGTACTGTAATCTTTTGCATGTTAGCATTCCAATTTTTGGAAAATCAGAGTAGTCTCGAGTATGATTCTCGAAGCTAAAAACTTCTCTACTTCTTAGCCCTTTTTTTCAACAAAGAAGGAAGATGGATAACGTATCTCCCATCCTCCTGTAAGGCGATAACGATTCCTTCACCCTGCAAAAGCCTCTCTATGTTAATCTCGTACTTTCCGGGAGAAATGATGCGAACCGTCTCTATCCCCATCTCCGTAAGCTCTTTTCTTATTTCCTCCTCGACTTTCTCTGGCTCCTTGGGCTTCTTCTCATCAGGGACATAGAGGAACTTGTTGTTCCCACACTCACATCCCTGAAGTAACCGCATGTCGCCTGTTGGGTAGAGCTTTCCGCATTTGGTGCATCTGTGAGCCATGGAAACCCCTAAACCTGGACGAGAGCTTTGATTACATCAGCCTGCTTTTCGAGAGTCTTGAGCCTGTTTGCAGGGCCTATAACCGTCAGCCTACCTTTGGGCTTTCCGAAGAGTTTTGAAAACACACTCCTTTCCTTAACCGGGTACGATTCCACCTCAATGCCTATGAAGTTCTCATGGTCTATCTCCAGCATCGTCATTTCGATTAACTTAGCCTCCTCCTCAGGAGTAAGGCCAGTTTCAAGAACAACAATCTTCCCCTCCTTGACGTTGTCCAGAATCATCCTCAGCTTCTCCATAGAGGGCATCTTTTCGAGCATTTCCTTTGAAATCAGGTGCATCTGCACTCCTTCCATTTCCATCACCCGAACCTCTCGGCCATTGCCTTATAAAGCGAATCTATGTTGATGCCCTTCAAAGCCGAAATCGGCACGACGGGGTGCTGTGGAAACGCGGACTTTATTCTTGCCGGAGAGGCGTTTGGCAGGTCTATTTTGTTAGCAACTATCAGCAGGGGGAGGTTTCTCGCCTCCATGTTGCCTACTATGGTTACGTTCACCTGTGTGAATGGGTCTTCGGTGGCGTCCATGACAAGCAAAACCCCGTCAAGGTCGTCAAGCCACTTTATTGCCTCAATAACACCCTCAGTCGCCTCCTTAGCTCTTCTCTTTGCCTCTTCCTCATCCATGCCGTACTTCAGGAATTCGTGGAAGTCAATCTTCGTCGCAAGTCCGGGAGTGTCAACTATGTCAATCGTGAGAGACTTTCCGTCAACTTCTATTTTCACACCCTCTCTGAGCTTGGCCCTCCTCGTCTCGTGTGGCACATCGCTCGGAGAACCGATTACGTCTCCAGTCCAGTCCCTGAGAATTCTGTTTGCAAGGGTTGTTTTGCCGGCATTTGGAGGGCCGTAAATACCTATTCTCATCTTGTCCTTCTTGAAGAATAGCTTCAGAATGAATCCGAATCTCTTTCTTATGGCAAGCATCAATCCCATTCAGACACCTCACTTTATTTTCCACATAGGTGATAATTAAAACTTATCCTTCATTCTCCTGAAAACTGCAACCGAGGCAAGAAAGGCTGCAAGAGTTAGCAAGATATCCAAGGGTGATACAGCCCTGCTTTCAAATTCATCAACAACAGCATCAGCAGCCTTGGGGCTGTCAATAATCACTCCCACCTCTCTGTTAAGCTTAAGTCCGTGCATGTTCATGTTTGCAGAGGTTATCAGAAGCTTTTCATCCGCTACCACGGCCTTTCCGTGGAGCCTTTCCACGAGTTCCACCTCAACACCCTCCTCCCTGAGAGTTTCCACAGCCTCTTTTGAGGCATACTTGGCATCCAGCACCACCTTTACCTTCGCTCCATTTTGCTTCGCTTTTCTGATGGCCTCAAGGAGACCGCCATCTTTGTACCACTTGAAGTCAATGTAAGGAGCTATGATGTAGAGCCTCTGCCTGGCTGAGGAGATGAATTCAAGGACAGGGTTGCAGTCCGGCAAAATGAAGACGGTTACGGGAGCTTTAAAGGTCAAAACTTTACCGCCAGCACCATTTCTGTAAACCCACTCGGAGCACGATTTTGAGACGTTCATTGAGTATTTTAGGTCGTTTTCGAGCAGTTGTAACAGCATCTTTGACACATTGTGGTTCTCAAAAACTACGATAAAGCCCTTTTTGCTGAACTGCCAGTTTTCCGTCGTGATTACAACACTGTTGTTCTTCACCGCAAACTTGTAGTGAAAGTTTCTGTAGGAGGGTGAAGATAGGAAAACTGTGTTCGTCTCAAACTCTCTACATGGTTTGTTTGGTCTTGCATCAACAAAAAGCGTTGCGGGGTTGAAGGGTGCATGGAAGGTGTATGAGGCTACAATCCATCCACCATCGAGGTAGAAATCGGAGGGAGTTATGATCAGCTTTCCCTCAACGACTTCTGTAAGGCAGGAAAAGTTGCTCCAGTCCTCATACCGAAAATCCCATCCGGATGGTGTTTTGTAGTAAATTACCCCCTCATCGAGGAAGTCGACATCTTTGCCGTAGTAAAAGCAGTCTTTTCCGTCAGCATCTTCAACACACACTTCCTCTCCTCTGTTTGAGAGGGCCATTTTTGGAGAAAATTGAATGTCCGCCTTGTAGCCAAACCTCTCTTCAAAATAGCTCAGATTCTTTGTCGCTATTTGCGTTCCAGCTTCAGCATTAACCCATCCATTAGAATCTCTGAGCAGGCAGCTTGAGTTGCAGTGGAACTTCACGTATTCTGCTTCATCGAGTCCGTAGGGGTTGGGATACACCTCAATTAGAGTTGCTGCGAGAAGCATCAGAAGAGCCAATTTCATTCCTCAACTCCTCGAACGTGGCAAACCTCTCCGCCACGACATTGTGCTGGTGGATGCTCTCCTCGTTCTCCTGCCGCAGAAATGCCAGTATGTCTCCCGGAGCGTCAGGGAAGGCTTTCAGCAGCTCCATCGCCATATATCTGACTCCATCCTCAACAAACCTCGTGTTCCGGTGTGCTGCTTCAACAACAGCAAGCTCATCCTCTCTTTTGAGAATCTCGTAAGTTTCGTAGCTCATGGATGACTTAGCGACCTCAATGAGCTTTGATATGGGAACCTTGAAGCTGTCAGTAACCTGAACCTTTAGCGTCGCCCTCCCACGCTGGTTGTGCGTTGCAACAGGAATTGCATCGAGTATTTTCTGAATTGTCTCCTCATCGAACCCCATTTTTGCCAGTCTCTCTGCTGAGCTTGCTTTGACAAGTTCCTGGGCACATGGGCAGGCTGTTATTCCAGTAACCTCAACTCCCACCATTACAATTTTGTTCCCATCCCTGCTCAGTGTCGCCTCGCCGAAAATTTTCACCACTTCCTGCGTTCTCTGTCCCGTTCTTGGTGTTCTCTTTCTCATTATGAGCTCTGAATTCATCCTCGCCTCCGCTTTTGTGGCATACTCGTGCCTTGCCAGAAGGTGTTTTGCTATTTCAACAACTAAATCCTCGATGTTCTCTATAGGTTTTGCTGTCAGTGCCTCAATAACTTCATCTATAACCTCAAAATTTCTGCTGAGATTGACACCTTTAAGATGAGCGGGTAAGTCAACGAAAACGTCAAAGGCTGAGATTAAAATAATTGGCCTCTTCCCCTCTCTCTGAACCTCCACGAGCTTTTTGATGCCTGTGGCACCAACTCTGCTCAGGCCTATGGGAATTTCAGGCTTCAGAAGCTGGACATCCGGAAGCATGGAGTCAGTTTGCTGGCAGATTAATAACTGTTGTCGATTTGTGAAGGCCTAATCAGAATTCATAAACTCTATCTTTTGGATACTTCCTCTCGTTCTTCTCCATTTTCCTCTTGACAGCCACTAACGGGTCAATTCCGGCAACATCGCAGAGGAAAAGGGCGTAGATGAGGATGTCTGCAATCTCTTCCTCCACCTCCTTACGTTTCCCCTCAAGAACCTTCATTTCATCCTCAATGCTCTTCGTCCACTGAAAAAGCTCAAGGAGCTCCGCAGCCTCAATTGCGATTGAAACGGAGAGGTTTTTGGGTGTGTGGTACTTCTCCCAGCCTCTCGAGTCTCTGAACTCTCTCAGAATGTCGAAAAGTTCCTGCATGGAGAAAGTTAAGTTTAAAAAATTAAAGCTTGCTCCTCAACAATTCACACGGTCTGAATATCTCAAGCTTTGTTACCTCGAAAGCCTCGTTGAGCGCTTTAAGAATGTTCGGGTAGCCAAGCATCTCTGCTGCATCCATTATTCCGTAAGGGGCGTTCGTTGCGAGCATGTAAACTCTGTTTACCGTCTTTTCATCGGCAATCCCGTCTTCAACAATTCTCAAGGCTTCGTTGACTATCGCCGCGACAAGCGGCCTTACATCAGCAGGAGAAGCTGTGGGGATTTTTGCTTTGCTTCCTTCCCACTTGTAAAATCCCTCACCGCTCTTTTTGCCAAGCTTTCCCCACTCGACCATTTTCTCCAAGAAGAAGTCCATTGAGCGAATTCCTTTGAATCTATCCCCGTAGTAATCCCGGAAGCTTTCAAGAACGTCTTTTGCCACATCAAGTCCAATCATGTCAAGGAGCTCAAAAAAGCCGTATTTCAAGCCGAGATTTTTCAGAGCGGAATCGACTTCTTCAGGTCTGTGATAAAGCAGGCAGTACCCAACCGCAACGCCTGCAGCACCGAGCATTCTGTTCAAAACATGCCCTCTGCACTCCTTCTTCAAAACAACTGGCTCCTTACCTATGGTCTTGGCCATGCTAACTCCTTTTTCTAACGCCTCCTCTGATACCCTGCTACCTCCCACCTCCACAAGGGGCATGAGGATTGGAGGGTTGGAAAAGTGGAATAGTGTGAGCCTTCCGGGATTCGAGAGCTTCTCAGCAATCTCGGACGGCATGAAGCTTGAGGTGTTGGTTGCAAAAACAGCCTTATCGTTAAACCTCTCTATCTCCCTGAAAAGCTCTATTTTTGGCTGTAGTTTCTCTGTAATGGCTTCAACAATAAAATCGCAATCCCTGACACTTTTCAGCTCTGTTGTGTAGTGAATGGATGAGACTAACTCATCCCTCTTCTTCAAACCCGCCTCTTCAAGCTCATTTAGGCACTCTTCTTCGTGCTTCTCTCTTGCTTTCTTCAGAGATTCCTTGCTTCTGTCCACCAGAACCACTTTAAAGCCTGTGTTGGCAAAGAGGGCCGCTATATCAGCCCCCATCGTTCCTGCCCCTATGACACCGATCATAGTTTCCACTCTTTAACGACTTTGTCCGGCCTCAGAGCCATGTCGTAATGCATGTAAGCTCCCATCAGAATCTGCTTCACCTCAACCTTGTGTATTGGGTCGGAAAGGGAGGGAGAGTCGTATGTTAGCGTCGCCTCGCCTCCCCAGATTCTCTTTCTACCAAGCTTCACGTGGTCGTATGTGACCTTGACCTCATCATCTTCGTGTATTCTCATGTACGCATACCACCTTACAAGCTGGGCCAAGCCATCACCGCCCTCAATGGGTGGCAGCATTCTGAGCGAGTAAATCGGCGTTTTTTCTGGTAGCATCGAATCCACCATCGCATCTGGAATTCTCTGCTCTGGTTTTATGGAGAGCGTCAGAAGCTTTTTGTTTGGTGGTCTTTCAAGGTAGCCCGTTACAATGTCCATATACTTCTCAATTCCCATCTTTGCGAACTTCTTGGGAGCACCGACCACCTCCCTTCCACCAGCCATCGCCGCATCGTTGTCAACATAGATGTAGGGGAGATAGTAGCCCATTTCCCCTTCAAAATCGACCTGAATCAGAGTGAACATTTCGTAGTAGGGGCCAATTGTGGAGAATGGATAGTGAGCGATAAAGACCGCAGCACTTTGGGAGGGTGTGAGTTCAAGCCCCTCTGGAAGTATAGCCTCAACACTCTTATCTGTCAAAAAGAAGGTCATCACACACTCACAGTTGACGTATTCGGTCACTGCATCTCTTGCCTTCATCGCCTGGCCAAGTGCACCGTAAAGACTGGCGTCGAGAGGGATCGAGAGACCCTCTCTGCTCCTCTTGAGCATTCTCCACCTCAGTACTCCCTAAGAATATCAACAAAGCCAAGTTTCATGTCAAACTGGAAGTAGACGGCCGTCATGAAAGCGTCAATCTCAACCTTGTGGACTGGGTCGATGACAGAGGGAGAGTCGTAGGTAATGTTCCCTGGCCCCATGAAGATAACTCTCTCTCCTTTTGGGTCAGTATGGAAGTCTATGTCCGCATACCACTTAACGAGTTGAGTAACTCCACCCTTGCCTTTTATCGGCGGAAGGTGACGGACTGAATAGAGATAGGTGGGTTTTGGAAGGATAAAATCAATCATCTCCCCCATAGCCCTTGTGTTGGGCTTCATTACGAACGTTACAAGCCTCTTGCCCGTGGGTCTTTCGAGATACCCCATCACAACGTCAAGTTCCTTAACAAGCCCGATGCTCGCCAGCTTTTTCGATGCACCAGCAAGCTCCCTTCCGGCAGCCAGAGCAGAATCGTTTGTTACGTATATGTACGGAATGTAGTACCCCATATCTCCCTGCTCGTCTTCCACCTGAATTACCGTCAGATATTCGTGGTACTCACCAACCGTGCTGAAGGAATAGTGAGAAATCCAAATTCCTCCCTGAGCGGGTTTGCTGTATGGCTTCAATCCTTCCGGCAGTAAATCTTCTACATCGTTCTTGATGGTAAAAAATCCAGTTATAGCCTCGCAGTTTCTATACTCAATCCCCCTTTCCTCATCCACCTCGTAAAGAGGGGAATCTAACGGAATTCCTTTCAACATACCAACCACCTCATAACCATCTCAACTCAAAATTCTCGTAATATGATTTACATCATAAAAGTCCTTTTCGTAATTGTCTATAACATCCTCAGCAGCTTCAAGACTTAGAACCTCCACCGTTCCGTCCTCAATTAGCATGCTCCGCGCATCTCTGAATAACTTCTCAATTATGAACTCCTTGCTCAGCCCGTAGGCGCCGAAAATTTGCACGGCATCGTGTGCAACCTCGTAAGCAATTTTTTTTGCGTAAATCTGCGCAGCCCTCGCATGTCTTGGCGAGGCATCTGCTGTCTGCTGCTCTATTATTTTCTTATGAGTGTATTCCGTTACCTTTCTTACGTAGTAGCGTGCAGTCTCGACCTTCTCGAACATCTCGTAAAGCTTCAGCTTTATGTTTTTGTGCTTCGCTATCTCCACTCCTCCCTGAACTCGCTGTCTGGCGTAGTTCAAAGCTTCCTCAAAACACGCTCTCGCCAGGCCGACAGCAAAGGCCCCCATTCCACAGCTCGTCAGGCAGAGGAGCTGGTCGCAGAAGATGCCGTAAAAGAAGCCCGGTGCAACAACAACGTAGTGCTCAGGAATCCTGACGTTGTCAAAGAATAGCTCTCCCTGAGGATCGTCCCTCATTCCGAGCATGTCTGCCGGCTTTCCCTTTTTTACACCATCTGAATCAAGGGGAACTATGCAGAACAGCCCTTCTGCTATACTTCTCGACCCTTTAAGCTGTGCATGCAGTCCGCAATGAGTTGCGACTGGCGCTGATGAAACCCATGCGGACTTCTGCCCGCTTATCACCCACTCATCTCCATCTTTCTCAGCAACAACATTACCCTTGCCAAACCTCGCAACGAGCTCCGGATCCTCCCTTAAGGTAATCAGGTAGTCACTTCCGTGTTCAGGCTCTGTAACTCCCCAGCAACCGTGAAACTTCCCCTCTTCATCTTCAATCCACGGAACTACCAGTTCCTCATATATCTCAGGTGTTCCAAAGAGAGCAGCAGAAACGAAAGGTATCATGTCCACTCCCAAAGCTGTAGCGAAGCCCAAGCTACCCCAAGCAACCTCCTCGAAAATTATGTAGCGCTGCAAGGGCGTTAATCCCGGACCGCCTTTGTTCTCTGGAAGGTACATGCGATGGTATCCGAGTTTCTTCATCTGCTTCATCACTTTGAAGTACGGCGATCCTGGCTTGATCCTGTCTTCTGGAGGCATTCTGTCCAGTTCGACTGAGGCAGGCCTTATAACCTCCTCAGCAAATCTGTGAACTTCCTCTCTGAGCATGCGGTCTTCTTCGCTTAACTCATCGAGGTCAAGAAACTTTGACATCCCTTAACACCCATAAAAATTAGGATTCAATGGGGATGGATGCCATGAGGTCTGTAAATTTCTTTACGGTGGCCATGTTTCGCATCATATAGCCCATATCTCCCTGCAGCTTGAGTTTACCGCTAACGACAAGAGTGATAGCGTCTGCTTTCCCCATAACGAGCTGCTTGAAAACAGCATACGGCCCAATGAGCTTGAACTTCGCGTCCTCATGCTCTCCCGGCGCAGCAACCTCGATGTGCCTGAATTCACCGTGCCAGAAGTCCATCCAGATGTTGAGCGTAGCACCTTTCGCAGCCTCAAGTATTTTATCGGGATTTTCAGCTATCTTCTTTGCAATCTCTTCCACATTGACCTCGCTCAACTCAGCATCCAGAGACAGGCCGAGAGCCTCAAGCATTTTCTCACTTGGCGTTCCCCTAAAACTCTCCCTTTTCTCCTTTGGAATGCTGTCCAGCATCTCGAGGAAGCCCTTTAGAACCTTCGGATTCTGGAAGTCCTTCAAAGCTTCCTCATCCAGCTCTACAACACAGAGGTAATCTCCTTCCCAGTTGGCTGCCACTTTTTTGTATTCCTCATCGGCGTTTACATTCTTATGCAGCTCTTCCATCCACTCCTTTGACGGAAACACAACTGCCATGTTCAATCAAATCATTAATGAGTATTTTAATCTTTTGAGATTACAATATTTAAACATTAGCTTACTTGCTTACATGTGAGCGTTTATGAGCATAATTACTCTTTTTTAAAAATCAGAGTGTAGCCACCCGGGTAAACAGAGTATCTCACATCCCCTCCGTAAGTTCTCTCAAAAAAATGCTTGATCGCCTTGCACAGCAGCTCAGCAACTCTTCTTCCAACGTTTGACCTCACCAATATATGTGTCTCACTCTCCTCACGGTTCACCTTCGCATCGAGAGCCCAGTTCATTGCTATTAAAGCGATTCTCATAAATTCAATTGCCTCTCCGATGGTGATTTTTTCTATGGGCTTCCCGTAGTACCATTCGAGCAGAAAATTGATCTCATTCTCACTTAACAGCTTATCGATATCTCCCTTGAGGACATTCTCTGCACTCTCGAACCCTATAGCGATAATTCCTGCTTCCTTCATCATTTTCAATCTTAGGCGATCAATCTTTGATATTTCGTTCCCTCTAATTTCATAAAGAGTTTTTACGGCTTCTTCAAGAAGTCTGTTAAGCTGACCGTATTCAGGCAGGAGTTTTTTAATGTAATTTTCGTAGACATTTTGGTCTATCGTCGTCTGTATTCTGACTTTTCTTGAGGCCATACAACAAGTAGAGTTTATGGTCATATAATTGTTATTATTTTTTGTTTTTTTGAATGACGATGTTTATAATGAGCATAAATTTACTAATTAAGGTTTCTCGTTCCATTTATAATTACACAATTATGATTATAATGGAAAAAGCTTAAATGCATCAATGTTCTAATGTTTAATGGTGGTAAAGTGCAACTACTAAAAACCTCTGATGTACCCACAGGCATTGTTCTTCTTGACAGAAGGCTGGATGGTGGTTTACCGCCAGGTAGCTTTGTATGCATCCACGCAAACCCGCTCGCGATGCCTGAAGCGTTCCTTTACCAGTTTGCCACCGTTATGAAGACCTACTACTTTACCACCAGTCGCCCGGCAAAATTCGTCAAAATAGATATGGAAAAACTCCGCCTTGACACTCAATTTGTTACATTCATCGATGTTTACGAGCAGTACTATCTTAACGAGTATGGTCAGTTCATCGTCGAGGACAAATACAGAGATAAAGAAATTTTCGACTATGTTGATGACAGATTATCGAAAATAGCCGAAGAGGAGAGCGGCGAGTATAATATAATTATTGACTCTCTCTCATTCTTCCTGAACCTCAACACCGACTGGGGACTTAAAGACTGGTTGATAAATAAGCTGTACACGATCTCTAAGGAGAAGGGAGTTGTTGTTTACTGCCACCTCGTCAAAGACCTTCATCCATTAGATGTGGTCAACAAAGTCCTGGAAATTTCTGATGTTGTGTTTGATGTTGAAGTTGAGAGGGTGGGTGAGAGGTTAGTTAGTAAGTTCGCCGTGCCAAAGTTGAGAGGGAAGAGACCCGTTTCTGAGTACTTCAGATTTTACATTGAAGAGGGCATTCAGGTGGATACCTCAAGAGACATCGCATAAATTAAAACAAAGATTGAAACAACCAGCAGGAGGTAATCAGCTTTCCCCGGTTTTCTTGTTTTTCCAGCAGCCTTGTACCTGAAATTCTTCGAGTAAAGTGACTCGGAGAAGCTTACCGCTCTCAGAATGGCTGTGGAGACAAAAGCTTTTAGCAATCTGTAGTAGGACCTGCAATAGATGTTCTTGACGTTCTCAAAGTCGCTGACTATTACCGGAAGTATGGATAGGGCAATTTGAAGCAGGCTCACGAGTTTTTCTGGAAACTTGAAAAACTTCAGGGCTCCAATGATTTCAGAGGGTTGAGAAGAGAACACAAGAGACCCGGCGGAGATTATTGCCAGAAAGGCCAGGAGCGATTTTAAAGCCGTGATTCCGACAAAAAAGGCAGTGACTGCAAAGAGGATGTAGAAGGGCAAAAAGGCCTTCAGGAGCTTCAAGCTCCTACTCTTTGTCACAAGTAAAGGAACGAATGTTGCGGTTAGCGAAATTTCAAAAGCCATGCCCGAAGCGTACACGGAGACTGAGAGGAGAGAAGCTGACAGCAGCGCACACCTGCCCTCTCTCTCCCCACCCCTCAGCCCCTCTTTGAGCGATTCGACTATCATAGCTCCATTTTTCTGTCGCAATGCTCAGCAACTTCCGAATCGTGCGTTGCGATGATTGCTGACTTTCCGTGCTTTCTGAGCAGGTAGATCAACCTCTTCCTGAAGTTGCAGTCCTGCCCGGCTGTAGGCTCGTCGAGCAGCAAAATTTTTGATTTGAACGCCTTTGCAATTGCCACTCTCTTCATCTGTCCCCCGCTGAGGGACTGCGGATGCCTGCTGAGAAGCTTTTCTATCCCAAACTCTTTGGCAATGGCTGAATCAACCTCCTTACCCACGCTGTCCTCGACAAGGTGGTAGGATGGATTCTGCAAAACAATCGAAAAATCCAGCCCTTGCCCTCTCATATCGCTTGCCATTCTTTTCAGCATCATCGTCTTTCCCGCCCCGTTTTCCCCAACAAGCGCAATTAGCTCCCCTTCTCTGAGCTCAATTTCTCCTTCATATATTAACTCACCCAGTTCAACCTCCGGAATCTCTACATCCTCAATTTCAAGGCCGATATTCACCGTTCTCTCGAAGTACTTCGAAAACTCAAGCCTGTGGTCTGAAACAACGTGAGGGTAGTCCTTGATAATTCTGATGACTCTCATCGCATTTTTACGGCTTAAATTTGCGAAAGGTTCATCAAAAACGAGTACTTTTGCCTTTGAAACTATTGCAGAAGCGATTTCGACCAACTGAAGCTCTCCGGTGGATAGCTCGTAAGTTTTCCTCTCCAAAAGCCCGGCAATTCCTAGTTCTTCGCAAACTTCTTCAGCCTCTTTTTTAGCCTCTGACCTGCTCACCCCAAGCTGAATGAGGGGGAAGAGGATTTCATCAGCGACTTCTGTTGAGGTTATCATCTCTTCGGGATTCTGCTTGACAAAGAATACAATTTCTGGACTTGGTTTCTGCCCGAAAACCCTCACGTGGCCTTCAAGATTTCCGCCGACAAAGTGGGGAATTAAGCCGTTAATCATTTTGAGGATTGTACTCTTTCCGGAACCTGTTGAACCAATGATGAACTCACAACCTTCAAAAGTCGATTTGAAATCCCTCAAACCTACATTTCCGTTTGGATAAACATACATTTTAACACTAAACTCAATCAATTTCCACACCTCTCTCCTTCAGCATTCTGTGGACGTATTTGAAAACCAGAACTGCAAGAAGGTGGTCAACGAAGAAGTCCTGTGGGATGAATAGCAGCACGGTGGCAGCAAAGACTACCATCGCTGGAGAAGTTAGGCTGAGGCCGAACATTCTTGTAGCATTCTCAGACCATAAAAGGAGGCTTTGTGTGTTGATTGCGAAGCTGTAGAAAACAATAAAGCCGAGAAGGTAGATTGGAGCAGATGCAAAGAGTGTTGAAATCCAGAGCAGCAAGACTTCTTTCCTTTCTCCCCTTTTCCAGATAAACTTCCTGAAAACTCCAGCCAGAAATGACGAGATTGTGAACCCATACAGAAATCCCGCTGTCGGGCCCAACAGCGCCCCCAGCCCTCCCCCACCAGCAGCCATTGGGAGAGCGAGGGCTATGAGGAGTAGGTAAAGCAACATTGCGATAAACCCGTAGTAGGATCCAAGCAAGAAGCCTGAGAGCATGACACCGAAATTCTGCATTGTGTATGGAATCGGGCCGACTTTAAAGCTGAGCTGGGCAGATACTGCAGTTATTAAAGCCATTACCACTGCTAGAACAACCTTTTTAATATCGTTAACCATGAATGCTGACAGGTTAACGAATTTAAAAGCTTTACGAGGTGACAACAACTCTTATATTATTCTGAGCTAACAAATCTTATGCCAGTCTTAATAGTTTACGGGCCAAAACTCGATGTTGAGGAGAAGAGGGAGTTCGTGGAAAAGCTAACGGAAGTTTGTGCAGAAACTTATGGCATGGATAAGAATGCAATAACTATTCTGCTGCACGAACCTCCGGCAGAGAATGTAGGTGTTGGTGGAAAGCTTATAGCGGATAGAGAAAGAGAATGAACACCTTCGGATTTTTTTTAAAGGTCACGACCTGGGGAGAGAGTCACGGAAAGGCTGTTGGATGTGTGATTGACCACTTCCCCTCTGGAGTGGAAGTTGACGAAGATTTCATTCAAAAAGAGATGGAAAGAAGGAGGCCGGGAGGAAAGTATGCTTCGAAGCGGAAAGAAGTTGACCGGGTGGAGATTCTTTCGGGAGTTTTTGAAGGCCTAACGACCGGCACTCCGATTTCGATGATTATATGGAACACCGATGTTGACTCGAAAGCGTATGAAGAGTTGAAGACTGTTTTCAGGCCCGGACATGCCGATTACACCTACTGGGCAAAGTTTGGGATAAGAGACTGGAGGGGTGGGGGGAGAGCTTCGGCAAGGGAGACCGCGTCGAGGGTTGCTGCTGGCGCGATGGCGAAACTGCTGCTGAGGAAGTACGGTATTAAGGTAATGGGGTATGCAAAGGAAATTGCAGGTGTTGAATGCAGGATAAGCGACCCTGAGGAGGCTTTTGAAAGGGCAGAGAAGAATCCCCTAAGGATGCCAGACGAAAAAGCAGAGAAAGAGGCAGAGAAGAGGTTGAAGGATGCAATGAGTGAAGGGGACAGCGTTGGGGGTGTTGTGGAGGTTGTAGTCAAAAATGCCCCTGCCGGGCTGGGGGAGCCTGTTTTTGGCAAACTCGATGCGTATCTGGCATACGCGGTCATGGGCATTCCAGCAGTGAAGGGTGTGGAGATTGGAGCTGGCTTCGAGGCTGCAAGGAAGAGAGGGAGCGAGAATAACGATCCGCTGGCGATAAGGAATGGTAAAATAGCCTTCTTAACCAACAATGCAGGCGGAGTTCTTGGAGGAATTTCCAACGGAGAAGACATAGTTCTGAGGGCCGCAATTAAGCCGACACCGTCCATCTCAAAGACGCAGAGAACAGTTGACTACGAGAGAATGGAGGAGGTGGAGATAAGCGTTAAGGGCAGACACGACCCCTGCATAGTTCCCAGGGCTGTGCCGGTTGTTGAGGCAATGGTCGCGCTGGTTATTGCTGACTGCATGCTGATGCAGGGATTAATTCCGAGAAGATTGCTGTAGGAAGACTTCAGAAAAATTGAATGAGAAATTTATTCGTAAACTTTCTCCCACTCCTTGTACCAGTCCATCGCGTCCTTCTCTACGTCCCTGTCTTTTGATGGTAACCCCATCATCTTGTATGTCTCGTGTTGGATGAGCATCTTCATGATTTCGTTGCTTCCCGTCCATATCGGTGAGAGCCTCATGTCCCTGAGCATCCTCTCAACCGGATAAACCTGTGTGTAGCCTATGCCGCCAAGAATCTGCATCGCTTTGTTGACCACATCCCATCCAACGTCTGTTGCGAAGTACTTTGCCTCGCTCACTAACCTTCTCGGATCTGGGCCTTTCCCGGCGTCGTATAAGTCTACAGCTCTCGCAGCATTGTAGGTTAAAGCCCTTGCTGCATCAAGCTTCGTTATTGCCTCAGCCACCATGAAGTTAACTCCCTGAAACTCCCTAATTTTCCTCCCGAAGGCTTTTCTCTTGTTTGAGTACTTTACGGCAACTTCCAGAGCTGCCCTTGCCGTTCCGAGTGCTCCAGCAGCGGAAGTTAGCCTTTCCGGGATCATCATTCTGTTAAAAATCTCTCTTGCTCCATTAACCTCACCAACCCTGTACTCATCCGGCACCTCGACATCCTTGAAGACTATCCTTGCCGTCCCCATCCCCCTGAACCCAAGCAGGTTGTAGATCTCTTCGATCTCAACACCCATGTCCCTCTCAACCAGAAAAGCGGTAAGAGCCTTGTGTCCGGGAGCATTCGGATCTGTTCTGGCGTAAATCAGGTAGAAGTCTGCAACCTTTCCTCCAGCGATAAACCTCTTCGCGCCATTCAGCACCCAGACATTCCCCTTCTTTTCCGCCCTCGTCGTTGTGCCGAAGAAGTCGCTACCACCTCTCGGCTCAGTCAAACCCTCAGCCGAAACCTTTTTTCCCTTGATTATTGGCTTCAGAAACTCCTCTTTCTGCCACTCCTGACCAAAGCGGTATATGGCTTCTCCAACAATGCTGACCATCGCGAAGCTGCATCCAATTCCGTTTCCCAACACACCAACTTCCTCAACAGCCACACTCTCAGCAGTCCAGCTCAGCCCTCTCCCGCCGTACTCTTCAGGGAATCTCAATCCAAGCATTTTTCTTTTCGCCGCCTCCTCCAAAAATTCGAGGGGATAATCAACCTCATCTCTGTCCATTTTCCTCAAAAGTTCGGGATCAACGGCATTAACAAGCTCCTTAGCCTCCTCCCTTATTTTTATCTCCTCCTCCGTCAGAAGGGCATTGTTTTCAAGCATTTGCATCACCTCTCCAATAACATATTTCTTAACGAAAGTTTGTTAATTTTTCCCCTTTTGTCTGAATTTCTAAAGATAATATTTTTTGATAATATTTTTAAAAAATACATCTAAAACTTCTCTCGAATTCATTCAAGTTCTGGGATTGTTAAAGCACTCCCTTTTCTTATTTGAAAGTTGTTGAATTATTGACTTTATAATATATCCCTTCTAATGATTTATCTAACAAAATAGCAGGTGGATATTAGATAAATACCTAAATGCAAAAAAATTTATATAGTCCTTAGTATAAGTAAAAAATGTAACACTAACTGTAACTGGAGGTGAATCATATGGTTGAAGAGCTAACTGAAAAAGAAGAGAGAATCGTCCAGCTACTATCAGAAACTGGCCTGAACAGAAATATAGCCAAAGTGGTGGTTTTCCTCGCAAAAGCTGGTGAAGCGGTTTCAAGAGATATAGAGAGGGCAGCAAATCTCAGACAGCCAGAAGTGAGTCTGGCGATGAAGGACCTCAAAGATTGGGGCTGGATAAAAGAGAGGGAGATCAAAAAGAAGGGCAAAGGAAGACCGCTCAAATGTTACAAACTCACCAGAGACTTGAAGGAAATAGTTTCAGAGCTCGTCCAGAACAAGAAAGAGGAAATAAAGAAGATTGAGAAGGATCTTGAGGAACTTGAGAAGCTTGTCGGATTAAAATAATGTATCTGGATAAAAAGATAGGAAGAGTATTCGCCAGGATACAAGTAGATAAGGCTTTAGTCATCTGTCATGGATTGCCGTACGAGTCAGGTTCGGTGGTGGAAAAGAGTTACATAAATCTTGCCTATTTATTTTCCAAACGTGGTTTTCCGACCGTAATTTTTGACTTTTCAGGAACCGGGTTGAGTGAGGGATACTTCAGCATTAGGTCGTGGGTTGAGGACTTGCTGACAATAGCAGAAAATTTTGAGGAGGTCAGCGTTCTTGGATACAGCATGGGTGGGGCTGTTGCAGTGAGGGCTGCAGTAGAAATGCAAAACCTTCAAAAGCTCGTTGTTGTTTCCTCTCCCTGCTGCATAGACCTCTTCAGCGATCAGGTTCTGAAAATGATTTACGAAAATGCTCGTATGAAAAACATTTTGAAGGGAATCGGGAGCTTTGAGAGTTTTCGTAACTCTTTTTTGAAGGAGTTTTTCGAAATTGAACCTAAAAACTGGATTGGCGATGTTAAGGTCGAAAAGCTAATCGTGCATGGAAGAAAAGACAACATCGTGCCCTTCGAGAATGGAGTTACTCTTTACAACTTTGCTAAAGAGCCCAAGACATTCGTGGAGGTTGAGGAGGGAGACCACTTTTTAAGACAGGATGAAAGGGTTGTTGGTCTGATCGCTGACTGGCTTGAGGGCAAAATAAAGGTAAAAAGAATCAGGATTTGATTTTTTCGAGTATGGCCTCTATTTCCTTCCAGACCCCTTCTATATCTTTTGTTCCGTCAACGTCGTAGAGTATGCCTTTCTTCCTGTAGTAATCAATGAGTGGTTCCGTGTTCTCTCTGTAAACTCTGTACCTCTCCCTTACAGTCTCCTCCTTGTCATCATCCCTCTGGTAAAGCTCCCCTCCGCACTTGTCGCACTTGTTATCCTCCTTGGGAGGAGCGTAAATTAAGTGATAAACAGCTCCGCAGTTTTTGCATGTTCTTCTGTAAGTGATTCTCTTTACAACCTCCTCTTCAGGTACTGCGACGTTGATAACAGCATCGATTTTCTTGTCCAATTCCTTGAGCATTTCGTCAAGAGCCTCTGCCTGAGCGAGAGTCCTTGGAAATCCGTCAAGAATGAACCCTTTTTCACAGTCAGGCTGCTGAAGTCTCTCCTTAACTATCCCGATAACCACTTCATCCGGCACAAGTTCTCCTTTATCCATATACTCTTTGGCCTTTTTTCCCAACTCTGTTCCTTTGGCAACAGCCTCTCTCAGCATATCTCCAGTAGAAATCTGTGGAATACCGTATTTTTCAACTACCCTCTTTGCCTGTGTACCCTTACCTGCCCCAGGTGGGCCGAGAAAAATCAGGTTCATGTGCTTGCTTTGCAGCTACACCTTTAAATTTTTTGATTTTTAACAGATCCATGTTACTGGCTTAAAATAAATAAATTTTAAATTTAAAGCTTTTTCAGCTTTTCCACGGCCTCTCTGATCTCGTCAACTGAAGCCTCCTCCTCTATGGTGGATAGGTCTCCAAGCTCCTCTCCGAGGAATAGCCTCTTCATAACTCTTCGCATTATTTTACCACTTCTCGTCTTTGGAAGCATGTTCACAAACTGTATGTCCTTGAAGACAACAATCGGGCCAAGAGTCTTTCTAACGTGGTCTATTATCTCCTTCTTTAGCTCTTCACTTGGTGTGTAGCCGGGCTTGAGCACAACAAACGCTGCGATCACTTCTCCTCTGATCTCGTCTGGTATCCCACTAACTCCTGCCTCAGCTACGGCTGGATGGCTTATGAGGGCATTTTCAACTTCTATTGTCCCAATTCTGTGTCCAGCAATTTTTATCACCTCATCTGCCCTCCCTGTGAACCAGACGTAGCCATCCTCATCTATGTAGGCAGCATCACCTGTGCAGTACATACCTCTGCCAGCCCCAACTTCCCAGTAGGATCTCACGTATCTTTCAAAGCTGTCCCAGAGAGTTGGAGTAAGGCCGGGGAAGGGTCTTTTTAGGTACATTATCCCTTTCTCTTTTGGTGGTAGCTCCTTACCGGTAAGCTCGTCGAGAACAACGGGGATAACTCCCGGCAGCGGTAATCCAGCAGAGCCTGGCTTTATGAATTTCTTTATCTCGTCACCGTAAAGTCCGTAGGGGTAGCCGAAAAGCGCACCAGTCGTTTCAGTCTGCCACATGTGGTCAATTACGGGGATCTCCTCCTCAAAAACATCTCTGTAAAGCCAGTACCACACTTCAGGATTCAGAACCTCTCCAGCACATACCACTCTCCTGACAGAGCTCAAGTCGTACTCCTTCGCCTTGCCCTCCCCAAGCTTTCTCAGTATCCTTGCCCCTGTTGGAGAAGTCCATATCAACGTTGCCCTGTCCCTTTCCACAACATCCCACCAGGTGCCGGGTTCAGGATAGTCGGGAGTGCCGTCAAAAAGAATGCACGTTGAGCCAGCTAACAGTGGGCCAAAAACCATGTAACTCTGCCCGACAATCCAGCCTATGTCAGAGGTGTTGAATATCACGTCGTCAGGCTCCAAACCATAAACCCACTTCGCTGCGTAGTAGTTCCATATCTGGTAACCTCCCTGGACGTGCACAACAGGTTTTGGCTTGGCTGTCGTGCCGGAAGTTGGCATTACAAATATTGGGTCCATTGCATCCATCTCAACATAGTCGCCGCTCTCCCCTTTCCTCAAATCCAGAAACTCTTTCAGGGTGAAATCCCTACCTTCTTTCAGGTCAATCTCTTGTTCCGGCATAGCCCTCTTTACAACCACCATTTTGATGTTTGCCCTAACCTCTTCTGGCACGTAGCTGAGAGCCTCGTCAATGTTCTCCTTCAGCCTCACGAGCCTTCCCCTTCTTGAAGAGAAGTCTTGGGTAAAGATCAGCTTTGGTGTGGTAAGCTCAATCCTGTCAGCAACAGCCTTTGGTGAGAAGCCCGCAAATACTGTAACCGAAATAGCTCCAATTCTTGCAGCCGCAAGAAGCATAGCAGCAGCCTCAATTGAATTCGGAAGGTACAGAAGAATTCTGTCTCCCTTATTCAGCCCGGCTCCCCTCAGTGCGGCAGAATATCTCTTAACCAGGCTGAAAAGCTGACTGTAAGTTACCGCATAACTCAGGTCCATCTCTGGGTTTTCGTAGATGTATGCTGGCTTGGATCCATACTTTTTCACCTTGTAGTCAAGGCAGTTGTAGCAAATGTTCGTCTTACCGCCTTCAAACCAGCTAAACTTCGGATAATCCCACTTGAATGTCTTTTCCCATGGTTCAAACCAGTAGATGTCTTCCATAGCTTCTTCAGCCTTTTTACTCCAGAAACTCTCCGGATTTTCGTACGCATCACGCCAAAGCTCCCTAAACTCTTCCATTTAATCACCTCTAATAGATATCTTTATTTATTGTTAAAAATACCTTTAAAAAATTTACGACCTTATAAAACTGAATGCTTTGAGATCTTAAAAGTAGAATTTTAACGGCTAAAAACTCAAAGTATCATGCTCAAGAACTTCCTCGTCCTCTCGTGTTTGGGGTTCGAGAATATCCGCTCAGGCTCTCCTTCTTCCACTATTACTCCACCGTCCATGAAAATGACTCTATCCCCTACCTCTCTTGCAAAGCCCATTTCGTGAGTGACTACGACCATAGTCATTCCATCATTTGCCAGAGATTTCATAACGTCAAGAACTTCCTTAACGAGTTCGGGGTCAAGAGCTGAAGTCACCTCGTCAAACAGCATTACCTCTGGGTTCATCGCTAGAGCCCTCGCAATGGCCACTCTTTGCTGCTGCCCACCACTAAGCTGGGCTGGATAGTAATCAGCTTTGTCCGCCAGACCAACCTTCTCAAGCAACCTCAATCCAAGCTCCTCAGCTTCCCTTTTGTCCATTTTCTTTATTTTGATGGGTGCGAGAGTAACGTTCTGCAGGGCTGTGAGGTGGGGAAAGAGGTTGAACTGCTGGAAAACTATTCCGATTCTCTGTCTGATTTTGTTGATGTCAACTTTACTGTCCGTGATATCCACACCGTCAAGAAGTATTTTCCCGCTTGTAGGCTCTTCAAGGCGGTTTATGCACCTGAGCAAAGTTGATTTCCCGCTTCCTGACGGCCCTATAATAACGACAACCTCCCCTTTTTCAACATTCATCGTAACGCCCTTGAGAACTTCGAGATCCCCGAATTTCTTGTGTAAGTCGATGATTTCAAGTTGCGCCATCGTCTTGAGTTGAAGTTTGCTATATAAAAAACTTTTTCCCTTACGTACTAACCAATACAAAGGATACTAAGTGAATTTTAAACCGAGAGGACGATTAGTATAATATTTATATAGGGTGAACTTTAGATTGATTTAAGGTGATGTAATGGAGCACGACATCGTTATTGTCGGTGCAGGGATTGCAGGGATGAGAGCTGCTATTGCAGCAGCTGAAAAAAGCAGAAAACTATCAATCGCGCTAATAGCCAAAACTTATCCCATCAGGTGTCATAGCGTTTGTGCTGAAGGTGGGACGGCAGCGGTTCTAAGGGAAGGGGACAGCTTCGACCTACACGCGTGGGATACGGTTAAAGGCTCTGACTTTCTTGCTGACCAGGATGCTGTAGAGTTTTTCGTGAGAGAGTGTCCGGTTGAGATAATAAGGCTGGAAAACTGGGGGTGTCCATGGAGCAGAAATGAGGATGGAACTATAGCCCAGAGACCTTTCGGAGGACACAGCTTCAACCGTGCCACGTATGCGAAAGACAGGACAGGCTTTCATGAAGTGCACACCCTTTACGAGCGAATGCTGATGTACGATAACATCGAGATCTTTCCTGAGTACTTCATAACAAATCTGGCGATTGAAGACGGGAGAGTTCAGGGAGTTTCGGCGATTCACCTAAAAACGGGCTATATGGAGTTCTTCCAAGCAAAAGCAGTAATTTTTGCCACCGGAGGTGCCGGGAGACTTTACGGTTTCACGACCTACAGCCATCAGGTTACGGGAGACGGACTGGCTATCGCCTACAGAAACGGCATTCCGCTGAAGGACATGGAGTTCTTTCAGTTCCATCCAACTGGCCTTATTCCGTCGGGCATCTTGATGACTGAGGGCTGCAGAGGAGAAGGTGGTTACTTGCTGAACAAAAACGGCGAGAGGTTCATGAAGAAGTATGCTCCTGAAAAGATGGAAGTTGCCCCAAGAGACGTCGTTTCGAGGGCAATGTGGACGGAAATAATGGAGGGAAGAGGTTTTGAGGGAGAGTACGGGCCCTACATAGCCCTTGACCTAAGACACCTCGGTGAGGAGAAAATAGAAGAAAGGTTGCCTTTGATCAGAGACGCTGCGATAAAGTTTGCGGGTGTTGATCCAGTAGAGGAGCCGATTCCGGTAAAGCCTGTAGCCCACTACACGATGGGGGGAATTGACACTAATGTAAGGTGTGAAACCGCGGTGAAGGGATTCTTTGTTGCCGGTGAGTGTGCTTGTGTCAGCATTCACGGAGCAAACAGGCTTGGCTCAAACTCAACTGCTGAATGTCTCGTTTTCGGAAGGGTTGCGGGAGAGGTTGCGGCTGAATACGCTTTGAATGCCGAGCAGGGTAAGATATCTGCTGAGTTCAGGCAGAAGGAGGAGAAAAGGATTTTCGATGATCTGCTTGGTAAAAACGGTGATGAGAGCCCGTATCAGATAAAGAAGGAGCTCAACGAGACGATGGATAATAACATGTGGATATTCAGGGAAGAGAAAGGGCTGAAGGAGGCTGTAAAGAAGATACAGGAGCTCAAAGAGCGCTACAGAAACGTGGAAATTAACGATAAGTCGAGAGGATTCAACACAGACTTGACTTCAGCAATCGAAATCGGCTACATGCTTGACCTGGCAGAAGTCGTGGCGATCGGGGCACTCAAGAGGAAGGAGAGCAGGGGAGCCCACTACAGACTGGATTATCCAAAGAGGGATGACGAGAACTGGCTGAAGCATACAATTGCCTACTACACTCCTGAAGGGCCGAAGTTTGACTACAAGCCAGTGGTCATCACGAAGTGGGAGCCGGTGGAGAGAAAGTACTGAGGGTGGTATGATGGTCAAGTTCAGAATTAGGAGGTATAACGGCAAGAAATCATACTGGCAGACCTTCGAAGTTCCAGCAAAGAGGGGAATGACAGTCCTTGAGGCTCTCTACTACATCAAGGAGAACTACGATTCAAGCCTTGCTTTCAGAGCCTCCTGCAGAATGGGCATCTGCGGTAGCTGCGCGATGAAGATTAACGACAGGCCGAGATTGGCGTGTGAGACTCAGGTTTTGACACTCGGCAACACTGTTAAGGTTGAACCTCTGGACAACTTCAAGGTAATAAAGGACCTCATAACTGAGTTTGACGAATTCTTTGAGAAGCATAAGGCTGTAAAGCCATACCTTATCCGGAAAAATGATAATTATGCGGAGCCAAAGGAGCTACTGCAGACTCCGAAGGAGCTAAATGAATACTACCTCTTCACCCTCTGCATTAAATGTGGAGCATGCTACTCAGTATGTCCAGCAGCAGCAACTCTCGACGAGTATCTCGGTCCCGCTGCCATGACCGCAGCTTACAGGTTCTGTGCAGATAGCAGGGATGAGGGGCAGAGGGAGAGGTACCAAATAGCAAGCTCTCCCAGCGGGGTGTGGAGATGTCACCTTGCAATGGAGTGCAGCGAAGTTTGCCCGAAGAACGTCGAGCCGGCCAAGGCTGTGCAGTTGCTGAGAAGAAAAACTGCTTTCAGCATACTTAAGAGCCTTTTGGGGTGGTAAAATGAGCGTTTCAGGCTGGTTCAGGTTTAAAGGAAGGAGTCTTTTCAGCTGGGCTTTCACGTTTCAGCGACTGACAGGAGTTGTGCTGCTAATCTACCTGCTTGCTCACCTCACTTACCTCTCAACACTCCTCGATAAGACAGGGCTAACTTACGAGAGCATGATTGCCATCACCGTTTCGAGGCAATTTCTGGTTTTCGATCTGCTGCTGGTTTTATGCGGAGTTTTTCACGGCGTAAATGGCTTCAGGATCATCCTGCACGAGTTCGGAATAGCCTATGAAAACAGGAAGCCGTTGCTGGCAATCTTTACTATAATTACAGTCGTGGTGTGGCTGTATGCCAGTTACATTATGTATTCTCTGACAGGTGGTTGAAATGGAGTCAGCAAAGAGTGTTATGGAACCGGTGGCGTGGATTTTCCAGATGCTCACAGGACTTGTGATGATTTTGCTAGTAACACTCCACTTCTACGTCACTCACATGACATCCCACGAAGCATTAAAATATGCTGAGGTGGTAAGTAGAGTTGCTGAGCCAGAGTTTAAAGCCATGTATGCGGCTTTACTGCTTGTAGTGTCTTTCCACGCGTTTAACGGTCTGAGGGCAATACTTCTTGACACCACTGTAGGGATGAGGAAGAAGGGTGCAGTTTCCGCTTTGACGACACTTGCTTTCCTTCTGGCCTTCATTTACGGGCTTTATCTCCTATTTTCAATTTAATTTTTAGAACTGCATAGGAAAAATTTATCTTGCAGGAATTCAATCCTTCAACAACTGCCCCCGTGGGGTAGCGGATATCCTGAGGGGCTGCGGACTCCTCGACCCGGGTTCAACTCCCGGCGGGGGCACTTTTTACTTCCGGTTTCAATCCCTCTCATGACTTTCAGTACGGCGTCGAAATAGCAGTAGAACTATGGACACTTAATCATTAAAAATGCAAAATATAAAAATGAAGATGCATGGGGCCTTAAGATCAGCTCGCCTGAGACATCAGGTACGTATCTCTATCGTCGGCAAGCTCCTGTGGTGCTACGTTGTAGCCGTATCTCCAGCTCCATCCTGGATTCTGATCGATGTCAGGACCGCCGCTTGCCAGATACGCTGCCCAAATTAACTCACTGCAGTAGTATTTGCTACCGTAGACTTCCTTACCACCAATATAAGTGAGCCACTTATAGTCGTATGGCAGGCCAATCTTCGAGACGGCAAAGTTTATCGCGCTGGATTTAACTCCACTGCTGGTCTTCACACTATATACCGCAATCATCCGCATTTTTGACCATATCTACCGATACGACTCTCATACCATCTTTCCAGGCTTCTACCATCTGACCGTTTCCTATGTACATCGCTGCATGGTGCCAGTGGCCTATTATGTTACCAAACTTATCCTCAAGCCATCCAGCGCATCCTCTGCAGAGAATTATATCTCCCGGCTGCAAAATCCCAGGTCCAGATTGTTTCCGTCTCCAGTCCACTCGCCCGGAATCAGGGCACTTGCTGGGGCCACTGTAAGCAGCAAACCAAGCACCACCAACATTGCACGCATGTGACACTTTAATTATCATCAATTTAAAAATTTTTCGATGATAAACAAGGAAAAATATAAAAAATGAAAAAATAGCTTGTTTTCCAGCGGAAGTTACAACACAGGTCGACACTTTCTCCGGAAATATTATCGGAATTGGGAAAATGTTCAGAGTCCTACGATTACATAAAAAGCTGCTTGTAACATCTTAACATCATCGAGTGCTTGGTAGATAATTTGTTTGTGGTAACAACGTATCCTGGTAATGTTGTCGTCTACGGAGGAAATTAGGAAACAAAAATATGCAAACCCAATTTTTAGAAAAGCCTAAAAATCTTGAGGAAGTGAGACTAAACATGAAGGTATGTGTACCGAGTTACAGAGGAGGGTTGGACGACTACGTTTGCGAGCACTTCGGAAAAGCTGAAACGTTTACGATTTACGACATGGAGACGGGAGAAGTCAAAGTTGTGAGAAACACAAGCGAGCATTTTGGTGGAGTTGGCTATCCCCCAGAACTGATAAAATCTGCTGGCGCAGATGTGGTCATCTGCAGTGGAATGGGGGCGAGGGCAATAGCCATGTTCAAAAGCTTCGGAATAAAGGTTTACATGGGCGCCAGCGGGAGAGTCAGGGATGCCATCGAGCAGTTCAGGGCGGGAAAACTGGTTGAGGCTGATGAGGCAATGGGCTGCACTCATCACTAATTTTAGGTAATCCGAAAAGTTATATGCTGTGAGGCGAAGTAGTGTTATGAGAATTGCAGCAACAACTTTGAAAGGAGGGATTGACGACATCATAACACCGCAATTCGGCAGGGCTGCCACGTTTACGATTGTGGACTACGATGGTGAAGCAAAAAATGTGGAGGTTATAGAGAACAGAGCAGCCTCGCAGGCTAGTGGTGCAGGAATAGCTGCATCGCAAACGCTTGTTGACAAAAAAGTTGATGTGGTATTAACAGGAAACGTTGGGCCCAACGCCATGAATGTGCTGAGAGCAGCCGGGATTAAGATTTACGCCGCTGCTGGATTGAAAGTAAAGGATGCGATTGAAAAGTACGCAAAAGGAGAGCTTGAGGAGATTACCTCGCCTTCAGGCGGTATGGGCGGAGGAATGGGAAGAGGTGGCGGTAGAGGAATGGGAAGAGGCATGGGAGGTGGCATGGGAGGAGGCAGATGGAGGTAGTGCTTCATCTTGCCGGGCACTGCATTGAAACTGCTGCCAAAAGAAGATACGAAAGACTCGTTCAGGAGCTGCTGAGAGAGGAAGACGAGGAGAAGGAGAAGAGAATGGAGGAGGAACTTGAGCTCCTCCTCGACTTTCTGAAGAAAGCTGATTTTTCCGAGTTGAGAAGAAGGGGTTTTGACGGAAGCAGGGAAATGCGGGTAAGGGTTAAGAGAGATGGAGAACGTTTTCTGGTGGAGGAGATATGAGAATTGCTGTTGCTTCTGGTAAAGGCGGGACAGGGAAAACCACTGTAGCGGTAAATCTGGCAGTGTTCAACTCAATAGACCTATTTGATCTGGACGTTGAGGAGCCAAATGACTACATCTTCATCAAGGGCGACGCTGAGGAGAGGATAGCCTACAGAAAGGTACCTGAGGTGAAGGACAACTGCAACGCCTGCGGGGTCTGCAAGGATGTCTGTCAGTATTCGGCCATCTATGTTATTGATAAAGCCTACACACTCCCCGAACTCTGCCACAGCTGCGGTGCATGCGTATATCTCTGTCCGGAGAAGGCGATGGAGGAGGTTGACTACCAGACGGGGAAAATAGTGAGAGTAAAGTCGGATGAAATTACTCTCACGTATGGAGAACTCACAATAGGTGAAGCATCGGCAGTCTTTTTGATAAAGCAGGTCAAGGAGTTGATGGGGAGCAAAGCTATCATCGACTCCCCTCCCGGTGCATCTTGCCCAATGGTTGAAAGTGTGAGCGATGCCGACTACGTTATTCTCGTCGCTGAACCAACACCATTCGGCCTTCACGATTTGAAGATTGCTGCTGAGGTTGTGTCTGAACTCGGCAAAAAGTTTGGAGTGGTTGTAAACAAACATGGCCTGCCTTTCGATGGGGTTGAAAAATACTGCAGGGAGGAAGGAATAGAGATTCTAGGGAAAATACCGTTCAGCAAAGATATTGCGGAAAAGTACTCACGAGGAGAGCTTCTTCGTGATATGAAAGACTACTTCGTCCAGCTTTACGAGGGGATAGTGTGAAGCAGGTTGCCGTGATAAGCGGGAAAGGTGGGACGGGAAAAACGACCTTTTCAGCAACAATTCACACCTTAGAGGGAGGTGTTATTGCTGACTGCGATGTTGATGCTCCAAACCTGCACATTCTGCTTAATCCCAGAATTCTTAAGGCAGAGGACTTCATTGCGACTAAGAAGGCGGAAATAGTGCAGGAAAAGTGCTCAGGTTGCGGCTTGTGTTACGAACTCTGCAGGTTTGGTGCGATTTCAGAAGAGGATGGGTACTTTGTGGATGAGAAAAAGTGCGAAGGTTGTGCTTTCTGCTTCAACGTCTGTCCGGAGAAAGCGATAGAGATGAGGGATGTGAAGACAGGCGATATATACTTCTCAAAGACTCAGTGGGGATATTTTGTCCACGCAAGGTTAAAGCCGGGAGAGGAGAACACCGGAAGGCTCGTTACAGAGGTGAAAAACAGAGCCAAGAAGGTTGCGGACGAGAACGGAAGTGACTTTCTCATTGTGGATGCTGCTCCCGGAGTTGGCTGCCCGGTTATGGCGAGCCTGACAGGCGTTGATGCAGCAATCATCGTGACAGAGCCGACAGCCTCAGGTTTGAGCGATATGATGAGAGTATTAGAGTTATGCAAGCATTTCAGGATAAAACCGTTCGTTGTGGTCAACAAGTACGATTTAAATGAGGATGCAACCCTGAAAATCGAGGAATACTGCCTTGAAAACGGAATAGAGTTTGCTGGAAGAGTTCCTTTCGATGAGAAGATTCCGGAGCAGATTGCAAACCTCACTTTTCCGTTCAGCGGTAAAGCTGCTGAGAAAATGGTGGAATGCTGGAAAAAGGTAAAGGAGGTGTTGTGAATGCAGAGAAGGGTTACGGATGAGGAGATTAAGGAGAGGCTTGACAAAATCAAGAATAGAATTGCTGTGATGAGTGGTAAGGGTGGAGTTGGAAAATCCACAGTCACAGCATTGCTCGCTGTGCACTATGCAAGACAGGGGAAGAAGGTTGGAATTCTGGATGCTGACTTTCTTGGCCCGAGCATCCCCATCCTGTTTGGGCTGAGAAATTCGAGGATCGCGGTTAGTGCCGAAGGACTGGAACCGGTCTTAACACAGAAGTATGGAATCAAGGTAGTCTCAATGCAGTTTCTGCTGCCAAAGGAGAATACACCGGTAATCTGGAGAGGTCCTCTGATTGCGGGGATGATAAGGGAGTTTCTCGGCAGGGTTGCGTGGGGAGAGCTTGACTACCTGCTTATTGATTTACCCCCAGGAACAGGAGATGCTCCTCTTACGGTAATGCAGGATGCAAAACCAACCGGAGTGGTTGTTGTCTCCACCCCTCAGGAACTGACGGCTGTAATCGTTGAGAAGGCAATAAACATGGCTGAGGAGACGAACACTTCCGTTTTGGGGCTTGTGGAGAATATGAGCTACTTCATTTGCCCCAACTGCGGTCACAAGAGCTACATATTCGGAGAGGGCAAGGGAGAAACGCTGGCGAAGAAGTACAACATTGGCTTCATCGCAAGCATTCCAATCGAGGAGGAACTGTTAAAGCTTGCAGACAGCGGAAGGATAGAGGAGTATGAGAAGGACTGGTTTGAAGGTGTAAACTTTTAATTCGTTTCCTTTTTATATTCCATAATCCTTGCAAAACCAACTTCGAAATCTTTTTCTGAATCATAATCCGGGGAGGAACATGGATGTGGTTTATCCGGATAAGGCTCACGTTATTTTCCCAAAACCAGAATACTGGTTCAAGTGGGAGCAGAGGTATGTGTACGAGGATGTGAAGACGAAGGAGATAATCTTCCTCGACGGATACGGAAAGTTGCATGAGGGTAGGGAGGGATACGAAGCACAGGTGTTCCTGAATTCAAAGAAAGAGGTTGTTTCCGTACTCTACCAGAGACTTGTTCCGTACGAAACGGGCTGGATAGACAAAGAGGGCTGGACGTGGTATCTGAAGGGTTCGGGAAACCTGATTTTTGACGACGAGGTTGTCTCATTCGATTATCCGCTTGTGCTGGGTAAAAGGTGGACAAGCAGGGGAAAGTTCGGTGAAGCGAGCGTTGAGTCGAGGGGTGTGGTTATTGCCTACATCTCCCCCGACGGAAAAGTTGAGGTTGCAGACGGATACAGCTACGAGCCGTTGGTTGACCCACCGGAACCGCTTGAGGCTCTCGATTTTATGGAGCTGGACGAGCTTCTCGAAGTTGGCGAGGCGAGGACAAGCTGGGATGAGGTTGTAATACCCGACGGGCCCAGAAAAGGTGAAAATGTGCAGGGATACTACGTCACAATGGTTGAATTTTATCTCAACAACGCTCTTGTAACTAAAACCGAGATATGGAAGGATGTAAGAGGATGTGTACCAGTGATAGTTTATCATCCAGCAGGAATTAGGAGCGAACCGCAAGTTCTGGTGGCAAGGAGCTGGTGCCTGTAAGAATTAGTCAAATGTTTCCTACTTTATATATTCTTTTTGAAACATTAAAGAGTATAACATTTGATCATAAATCTTAACTTGATTTTTGAGAAAATAAACTTATAATTGATAACCTATGTCTTGTTATTGATAATTTCTTCAACCCCGCAAAATTCTTATTAAATAAAATAAAAAAAACATGGTATGGTCACAAGAAGGGATTTTCTGAAAGCCACGGCTTTAACTGCTACGGCAATTTCTGCAGGTATCAAGTTTCAGCCAAGGTCATACGCTGAAGCCACAACCGCAGGCGGTGAAGTAAAATTCGTTCCAAATATATGTGCAATGTGTCCGGCTGCATGCAGCATACAGGTGGAGGTGAGGGATGGCAGAGTTCACAGAATTCACGGCACGCCAGACCATCCGATAAACAACGGGAAAATCTGTGCGAGAGGCAATGCTGGAGTTCAAAGAGTTTACAACCCGGACAGGATTAAAAAACCGCTCATAAGAACAGGAGAAAAGGGAACATGGAGCTTCAGAGAGGCTAGCTGGGAAGAAGCTTTATCGCTCATCGCAAGCAAGGTGAAGGAATATCATGAGATGGGGCATCCAGAGTACATCGGAATGCTCGGCGGATGGTTGCCCTGCACTTACTACAAACCCTTCTTCAAGGCATTTCTGGCAGCACTCGGAACTCCCAACGGAGTGGGTGTGCCTGAAGCACTCTGCTTTATACCCAAAGCTCTCGGCTGGAAGTCTGCCTACGGTTTCGGGACACATCCTGAGCTCTTGACCGACTACGAGAATGCAAGATACGTGATAATGCTTCGCAGAAACGTTGCTGGCAGCATAAGTGTCGTTCATGGGTGGAGGCTTGGACAGAACAGAAGAAAGTTCAAGCTCATCGTTCTCGACCCCCGATACAGTGAAACTGCAGCGAAAGCTGACATGTGGCTTCCAATCAAGCCGGGAACGGACTTGGCGTTCCTGTTAGCGATGATGAACGTCATAATCAACGAGAAGCATTACGACTCGAACTTCCTCGCCAAATACAGCAATGCGCCCATGCTACTCAAAGACGGTAAACCGTTCAAAGTCTGGGATGAAGGTGGGAAGAAGAAGTACCTGGTTTACGATCTCGCAAAGGGGACGGCAGTGGAGCACGACTCAGCGGTGCTTCCAGCTCTTGAAGGGGAGTATGAGGTTGATGGTGAGAAGGTAATTCCAGCATTTGAGGCTTTGAAGAGGAGAGTGGCTGAGTACACACCAGAATGGGCTGAAAAAATCACCGACATCGAGGCTGAAAAGATCAGGGAAATTGCGAGGGATTTCGCGCTTCACAAAGGTGTTGTCGATTCTGGCTGGCACGGGCCGAAGTACAGGAACAGCCTTCTCACGTGGAGGGCAGCAGCAATCGTTAACGCTCTCGTTGGCTCTGTCAATAACGACGGAGGACTGCTTTTTACAGGACTCGCACAGTTCGTCTCGACAAAAGCTCAAACCACTGAGGCGCCACCGCAAAGCGTCCTCAGAATGTGGGCCGAAAAGAGGGGTATAGCAACAGCCTTCCTCGGCCATACAGTCCAAGCATTTTACGATGCGATCGTCAACGAAGATCCGTATCCGATAAAGATGCTTTTCGTTGTTGGCCACAACCTCCTCATGAACATGCCGGAGAGGAAGAAATGGGAGGAGGCTTTGAACAAGCTTGACTTCATGGTTGCTGTTGATATTCTTCCACAAGACCACCTGTACTATGCTGATGTTGTTCTTCCCGAATCGACTTATGTAGAGAAGGACGACCCGCTCTTTCCGATTGCTTACGCCCCAGCTTTCGGGTTCCACACGAGAGTGAAGGCTATAGAGCCAGTTTACGACACCAAGCACGTCATCGAGATGATGGTAGAGATTTCCGCAAGACTGGGAACGGAAGACACGTTTTTCAAGGCTCTCAGCAAGGGACTCGGAGTTGATGCAGAGAAGCTGAAGACCTACTACCATACAGAGGGTGTTGCGGGGATAAGGAGAGCTCAGGCTGAGGCGAAAGGTGTGAACTACAACGAACTGCTTTCCAAAGGTTACGTGGTAAAGGCTGGTCGTGATAAGCTTGTTTACAACATGCCGTATAAGGAGCCCCTACCAACTCCAACAGGAAAAGTTGAGATTTTCAGCTTCATGCTCGCAAACTTCGCCTCAAAGGTTCAGGATCCCTACTGGGACGCTTTGATTAAGTGGGTGCCACCGAAAGTCAGCGAGAGAAAGCTGGGTAGCAACGAGTTTTACATGGTTTACAGCCGCAGCCCCTTCACGACGCACTCATCAACCTCAGACAACCCTCTGCTGGCAAAGCTGATAGAGGATTCGGAGCTTTACTACAAGGGAATCTGGATAAACAGTGAGAGAGCGGCTGAACTTGGAATAAGAAATGGGGATAGAGTTGTGGTGGAGTCTGTCTACACAGGCGATAAGACTGAAGCAATCGCGTTCGTCAACGAGCTTGTCAGAAAGGACACCATATTCACCGTATCCGGCTTCGGACAGAGAAGTGAGAAGCTCACCAACATCCCGCAGAGGGCGATGACCATGGCAAGGCTAATTCCCCTGCAGTTCGACACGATAAGCGGTGCAACAATGAGCCAGGAAACGATTGTAAGGATCAGCAAAGCGTGAGGTGGTCAAAATGGCTCGATATGGTATGGTCATTGATTTGGAAAAGTGCCTTGGCTGCGAGGCCTGTGTTACGGCATGCGTGGAAGAGAACAACGTACCTTATGAAACAGGACTGAGAACTCAGGTTCACAGGGTTGTTACGGGCAAGTTCCCCAACGTCTCCACTATGTACATGCACAGGATATGTCAGCACTGCGAGCATCCGGGATGCGTCAGCGTATGCCCAACCGGGGCGAGTTACGTAAACGAAGATGGTATAGTGCTTATAGATTATGAGCTCTGCATAGGATGCAAGTATTGCATGGTTGCCTGTCCCTACCTTGCAAGATACATTCATCCGGAAAGACACACCCCTGACAAGTGCACGTTCTGCGTTCACAGGGTTAAGGAGGGTAAGCTCCCGGCGTGTGTTGAAACATGCCCTGCGAATGCCCGGATTTTCGGTGACCTCGACGACCCAAGCAGTGAGGTGGCAAAGCTTGTGGCGGAGAACAGAGCCATTCCGATCGGTGCTGAGTACGGTACGAGGCCTAAGGTGTTTTATATAAGACCGAGGTGATAGTATGCTCATACTGAACCCTCAGCATTATTACCTCCTGCAGCAGCCGTGGTGGGGAATACTGATTGCCTTTTACCTCTTCCTTGGCGGTTTGGGAGCGATGGCGTTCTGCATAAGCTTTTACTTCTGGAGACAGAAGGGGAGCGAGCCGCTCGTAGTTGGAGGCTCGCTCCTTGGCCTTATAGCCGTCCTGATCGGTACGCTGTTCCTTATCTTCGATCTCGGACACCCAGAGAGGTTCTACCTTGTCCTTCTGAGCCCAAGACTGAACCCTTCATCCTGGATCGTGGTAGGTTCGACGCTGCTCTCAGCTTTCATGCTGTTCGCAGCCCTATTCGTCGCACCAAAGCTCCGGTGGTTCAAATGGCTGCCATGGGCAAAAAGTGAGACTCTAACCAAAGCATTCGGCTGGCTTGGGTTCATAACGGGAATCGGTGTGGCGGCATACACAGGAATACTCATAGGAATAGTCTTCAACATCCCCTTCTGGAATGCTCCTGCCTTACCAGTGATATTCATGATTTCAGCGCTTTCAACTGGCCTTGCATCGCTGATTTTAATGATGCTCGTTATCGACAGAGAATCTCACGAAATCCACGTGATGGCAAAAATGGACGGCTTCACAATGATATTCGAGCTGATAGTGCTCTCGATATTCCTGCTGATCAGGAGCTACGGACCAGTTGCGGCAATAGAGTCCGTGAACACGATTCTGTTCGGCTGGCTTGCTCCGTACTTCGTCGGGGGAGTGCTTCTGCTCGGGCTTGCAATTCCAATAATGCTGATCTTCGGCTATGAGGTGAGAAGACCGGGAGTGACGGCGGTGACAGCGATTTCAGCCATCTTCGTGCTGATAGGGGGAGCGTTGCTCAGGTACGTGGTTCTTGAGGCAGGAATACTCCAGATTCCCTGCTGTATCTAAAACTTTTTTAATTTTTCATCCAATTTTTTCTATGAACTGTGAAAGTTGCAGAAAGCTTTCGTGTGTTGTAAGGAGTGAAGATAATCCCAAGAACTGCCCAATGATTACAAGCAGAGAAGTCTTTGAGGAAGCAAGAAAGATATACGAAAAAGATGCCGAAACGAGGAGGATGGTTACCGAAGCATCCATTGTTGAAGCTGTGGGATACATGCAGTGGCCACGCCTGAGAGATACAATAGAGTTTGCTAAGAGGATGGGATACAAAAAGCTCGGATTAGCGTTCTGCATAGGCCTTCAGAAGGAGGCTGAAGTTACAGCAAGAATACTTCGAGAATGGGGTTTTGAAGTTGTCTCCGTGATGTGCAAGACAGGCAGTTTTCTGAAAACCGAAATAGGAGTGCCAGAAGAGTACACCATGCAGTCAAAAACTGGTTATCTGATTGGGATGGTAACTTGTAACCCGGTGGCTCAGGCGCTGTACCTTAACAAACACGGGACGGAGCTGAATATTATCGTTGGACTGTGTGTCGGCCACGATGCTGTTTTTACGAAGTATTCAGAGGCTCCAGTTACAACGCTGATAGCGAAAGATAGAGTGCTCTCTCACAACCCAGCAGCAGCCCTCTATACCTACTACTGGAACTCGTACTGGATGAAGGAAAGAGTTTAGTGGGAGGATAAAACAACTCATATGGATGAAGCTCTCAGAGCAGGGAAGGTTTCGGCTATTGCCAATGTTATTTTAACGGTCTTTAAGGTTGTAGCCGGGATTTTCGCAAATTCAACAGCACTTATTGCCGATGGCATTCATTCACTGGTTGATGTCCTCGGCTCCATTCTGGTTTGGCTGGGGATAAAAGTCGCGGAAAGGCCTGCAGACGCAAGCCATCCGTACGGACACTTTAAAGCTGAAAGTCTCGCTGAAATGGCAGTTGGGCTGGTAATAATCCTCTCATCCCTTTTAATTCTGCATGAATCTGTTTTGAGCCTTGTTAATGGGTCCGTACCAAACTTTGAATCCTATGCCGTTGCTGTTGCTCTGTTTTCTGCCATTGCAAACGAGCTCCTTGCGAGGTACAAGATAAGAGTCGGTGTAAAGACGAGGTCAACATCACTGATTGCTGAAGGAAAGCACTCAAGAGTGGATGTTCTCTCCTCAATGGCTGTGGTTGTGGGGTTTATTCTTGTTTATCTCGGCTACTGGTGGGCCGACAGCGTTGTTGCAATAGCCATATCGGTCGTAATACTCCAGATTGGTGGATCAGTATTGAAGAACTCCATTGACGTTCTCATGGACAGGGTCGATGAGGAGCTAGCGTTAAAGGTAAAATCGGTTCTTGAAAAAATAGACGGAGTGAAGTCCGTGGACTTTATAGGTACAAGAGGGACGATGAAAAGTAAAATTGTCGAGGTTCATTTTACCGTCGACATCGGAATGGATGCTGAGACAATCGATGTCATTCAGAAGGAGATTTCGGAGGAAATAAAGGAGAGAATCCCGGAAGTTGTCAACGTCGTGTGTGTTGTGAACATCACAAAACCGAAAGTCCTCGCAATTCCAATCGATTTAAATGGGCATTATACAGGTGAACTCGACTCCCCAAGCTTTGTCATTGTGGACCTCGAAAGCGGAGAGAGGAAGGTTGTGGAGAATCCTCACCATCGGGCGGAGAAAAAGAAAGGGTACCTGATATCCGAGTTTCTTGAGAAATACAGTGTAAACATGGTCGCTGTTAAAAAGGTGGGTGAAGGAGCCAGAGCTCATCTCAGGAGCAGAGGTATACTTGTGAAGGTTGTTAATTCCGGATTGAGGAACATAGAGGACGTTTTGAGAGCTGTTTCATAAACAGTTTTACTAGCAGTGGTTTATGCCTCAATCGGAAAAGCCGCGAAGGATTTAAGTTCAAGAAATATTAGAATTAGTCATGCCAGGACTCGAATCTCTTTTGAAGGAGGAGCGCGTTTTTCACCCGCCAAAGGAGCTTGTCGAAAAATCGAACATCAAGCAGTTTATGGACAAACACGATATAAAAGATGAAGACGAGCTGAGAAAAAAGGCTCTGGAAAATCCAGAGTGGTTCTGGAGTGAGATGGCAAAGGAAGTAGGAATTGAATGGTTTTCTGAGCCTGAAAAGGTTCTGGAGTGGGATCCTCCGTATGTGAAGTGGTTTGTTGGGGCAAAATACAACATCGTCCACGATGCTCTCGACAAGCAGGCTGAGCTCAGGAAAAACAAGGTTGCCTACATCTGGGAGGGAGAAAACGGAGATGTGAGAAAAATAACTTACGGTGAACTTTACAGAGAGGTCAACAAGCTTGCAAACGCACTTAAGGAGTTCGGTGTGAAGAAAGGAGACAGGGTTGCGATATACCTTCCAATGATTCCAGAACTGCCTATTGCTATGCTCGCTTGTGCAAAGATTGGAGCGATCCACACCGATGTTTTCTCAGGCTTTAGCCCTATGGCCTTGAGAGATAGAATCAATGACGCTGAGGCGAAGCTGCTAATCACGGCTGATGGTTTTTACCGCAGAGGTAGTATCATCCACCTCAAGGAAGAAGCGGACAAGGCTCTGGAAGGAGCGCCGAGTGTTGAAAAAGTCATCGTGGCGAGAAGAGTGGGAACCGATCCGCCGATGAAGGAAGGAAGAGACTACTGGTGGGATGACGTGACGAGAGGGCAGAGCAAGGAGTGCGAGAGGGAAGTGATGGATGCCAACGACACGCTGTTCATCCTTTACACCTCCGGAACGACTGGAAAGCCAAAGGGAGTTATGCACGCTCATGGAGGGTATGCTGTTGGCACGGCAGCAACTCTGAAGTTCGTTTTGGATTTGAAGGAGAACGACGTTTACTGGTGCACGGCAGACATAGGCTGGATTACAGGCCACAGCTACATAGTTTACGCTCCCTTGATACTGGGGGCAACATCGGTGATTTACTGCGGTGCTCCAGACTATCCCAAACCGGACAGATGGTGGGAGATTATCGAGAAATACGGTGTTACGGTCTTCTACACCGCACCTACGGCCATAAGGATGTTTATGCGCCTCGGCGAGGAGTGGGTGGAGAAGCACGATTTGAGCAGCCTGAGACTTCTCGGAAGCGTTGGAGAACCGATAAATCCTGAGGCGTGGTATTGGTATTACAAGCACATAGGTAAGGAAAGATGTCCGATAATGGACACCTGGTGGCAGACCGAGACAGGGCACTTCATAATAGCTCCTCTTCCCACAACACCACTCAAGCCGGGCTCCGCGACAAAGCCGTTTCCGGGAATAGAAGTTGATGTTTTCGATGAAGAAGGCAATTCTCTTTATGGCAAGGATATTGGAGGGTATTTGGTCATAAAGAAGCCATGGCCGGGAATGCTTAGGGGAGTCTGGAGGAATCCTGAGAGGTATTTCAAGACCTACTGGGAGAAATTCAAGGATGTTTACCTGACAGGTGATGCGGCGAGGGTTGATGAAGACGGATACTTCTGGATTCAGGGAAGGCTTGACGACGTGCTGAACGTTGCGGGTCATAGAATAGGTAACAGCGAGGTTGAGTCGGCTTTGGTTAGCCATCCAGCGGTGAGCGAGGCTGCTGTTGTTGGAAGACCGCACGAAGTTAAGGGAGAGGCGATAGTGGCCTTTGTCATTTTGAGGAAGGGTTACCAGCCGTCAGAAGAGCTCAAGGAGGAGCTGAGAGAGCACGTTGCAAGAGTGCTCGGAAAAATTGCTCGTCCGGATGAAATATACTTCGTTCCAGATTTACCAAAAACGAGGAGTGGTAAAATCATGAGGAGGCTCGTCAAAGCAAAGCTCACGAAGGGAACAATAGGAGATACGTCAACGCTGATGAATCCTGAAGCTCTTGTTTACGTTGAGCAGGCCATTGAAGGGGGCGTGTAGCGTTTCTTGGGTTTTACTTTACATTTTTTGATTTTACAAATTTTTAGGGATTGGCATTAATCGGGACCGGCCTCCATGCCAAGCTACTAAATTTTAGGTTAACCGAAAAATTTAAGTCAGGTTTGTGTTTAGTTTTAAATGGAGGTGAGAAAAATGCCCGGTGGAGATAGGACTGGGCCCTGGGGATTGGGGCCGAGAACCGGAAGAAGGGCAGGATTTTGCTCAGGCTACAAAATGCCAGGTTTCATGAACCGCTCTGCATTCCCACCCTTCGGTGGAAGATGGCTTGGATGGTTCGGAAGACGGTTCTGGGGTAGAAGAGCGAGAGGAAGAGGGAGGTGGTGGTAATGCCCTGGTGGATGCCGGGATGGGGTGGCAGAGGTTGGAGATGGTGGTACAGAGCCACTGGCCTTCCTGGATGGATGAGATGGGGCTGGTGGGGCTACGACTATCCACCCTACCCACCTGCCATCAGACCTGAAGACGAGCTTGAGATGCTCGAAGCGATGAAAGAAGACCTCGAAGCTGAGCTTGAGGATATCAAAAAGAGAATTGAAGAGCTGAAGAGGGAACTTGGTAAGTAATTTAGGTAGTTTACCTATTTTTTATTTCCCAGCTCTTTAACAGCGTATGGAACTGCAATAAATCCGAAAATTCCGTAGCTAAAGCTTCCGGAGGCTAAATAAACCAAAATTGCAAGAGTTGAGAATGCAGAGGCAATCAAAGATGCTACGAACTTATACGAGTCCTTTTTTACTATTAGTCCTTTTAGATATGTGGCGGTAACTGTCCCAAGCACAAATGCGTTCATCAGCATTCCACCTTCAAAGCCAAACAGGTTCAGGGCTGACAGAATCTCAAGTATTGTCAGGAGAAAGAAGTAAGCTGTAAAAACAAAGGCTAAAACCACATTCCCACCCCCGTGGCGATTAAGGCTACAGCGTATGCAACCGAGAAGCTGAATAAGACTGCAAACATAGCCCATCTCGTCCCTATCTCGGCTCTAATGGCGGCTATCGTTGCGATGCAGGGCATGTAAAGGAGAGTGAAAAGCATGTACGCAAAGGCTTGGTAGGAGGTCATGACGCTCGGAACATCGATGTTCAGCACTCCTATCGTTGCCACAACAACCTCTTTTGCTACGAATCCTGATACCAGTGCGAGAACAAGCTCCCAGCTCCAGCCCATCGGAGAGAAGAGAGGTTGAATGGCCTTGCCCAGCATTGCAGCGTAGCTCTCTTCAATGCTTCCTCCAGGGTAGGTCGTGATGTACCACACCACGACGGACATTGCCAGAATCACCGTTCCGGCCTTCTGGATGAAGTGCTTCGTCCTTGACCACGTCATTAGCCATAACTCTTTCAGGTTGGGGAGCATGTAGGGAGGTAGCTCCATGATAAACTCGCTCTCCCCTTTCAGCAACGTCTTTCTTAAAATCAGAGCGGAAATCAGGGCTATCAGAACGCCTATGACGTACATCGACATGACAACCACGCTGCCTGTCTTCGGGAAAAATATCCCGGCAAAGAGCACGTAAATCGGAAGCCTTGCCGAGCATGACATGAACGGATTGATCAAAGCTGTCACAATCCTGACTTTTCTGTCCTCGATGCTCCTCGTTGCAAGAATTGCGGGGACGTTGCATCCAAACCCCATGATCAGGGGAATTACCGACCTTCCGTTCAACCCGAATCTGGACATGAACCCGTCAACAAGAAAAACGGCTCTCGGCATGTATCCGCTTAGCTCAAGAAGTGAGAGGAAAAGGAACAGAAATGCGATATTCGGCACGAAGGAGAGCACACTTCCAACTCCGGCAACAACGCCGTCTCCGAGCATTGAAAAAAACCACCCATCGAAGCTGGCAACGTAAGAAGCTAAGCCATCAAAGCAGAAGCTGAGGAGATCGTTTAATGGCTGAGCCACGGAGTAAGTAAACATGAACATCATCCACATAAACGAAAGAAATATGGGGATTCCAAGGTGCCTGTCCATAAAAACCTCATCAAGAGCTTCATCAATTTCTGGTTTTTCAAGCTTTTCAACCACCTTAACCTCCCTAGCAATCTTCTCCGCCATCCTGATGATGTCCTGAAGGTCTCCACTGAAGACCTTCGGAACGCTCCCTCCTCTCAGAATTTCCCTCTTGAGTTCCTCGATACCCACACCCTTAACAGCAGAGGTTTTGATGACCGGAACTCCTATGATCTCACTCAGCTTTTTAGTATCAATCCTGATTCTCTCTTTCTCCGCTTCATCAATCATGTTTAGAGCGATGACCATCGGAATGCCGAATCTCGTTAGCTGCAATGTTAGGTAGAGGTTCCTTTCGAGGTTGAGGGCATTCACCACATTGAGAATCAGATCCGGTTTCTCCTTCTCCAGGTAGTCTCTTGCCACTTTCTCGTCAAGACTCTCCGTCTGAAAGCTGTAAATTCCGGGAAGGTCAACGAAAGTTACTGCCTTACCATCTATCAAACCCTTTCCTTCCTTTTTCTCGACTGTAACTCCTGGAAAGTTCCCGACTGAAAAATCCCCGCCTGTTAGAGCATTCAGCAAGCTCGTTTTACCGACATTGGGATTCCCCACCATGGCAACTTTCAAAAAATCACCTCTGCTTGCACGGATGCTTCCCTGTCCTGCAGAACTCTCTAAAATGCTCCAGCCATCTCGGATTTATCGCAGGGCTGGACTCAACAAACCTTACAAAATTTCTGAGCTGCCTGAGAGTTTCGGGATGCAGAACGTGCTCAAGAGCACAAGCATCCCTTTCAGCCACATCTTCAGGAACTCCCAAAGCTTTGAGGAACTTGATTACAATGTTCCTCTTCTCCCTCAGACTCATTGCTTTTCTCATTCCTTTTTCTGTCAGCTTTACGTGAGACCTTTTCTTGTAGTCAACGTAGCCCATTCTGGAGAGCTTTTCAAGCATCTCAGAAACAGTTGCGGGCTTAACATCCAGCATCTCAGACAGCTCCATCACTTTTGCAAAGCCTTTCTCCCTGCTGAGGGTGTAGATTGCCTCTAAATAGTCCTCAGCCCTGCCCCCCAACATCCACAGCCACCTTCATCGCCAAACCTCTTCCAATGACAAACTTTGTACCGTTGACAGAAACAAGAACTGCCCCCCCTCTCCGACCCGCGATTTTAATCTTCTTTCCAGGAACTATTCCCATTGACATAAGTCTTGCTGTACAACCTCTCCCTCCATTAATCGCGACAACTGTGCCTTCCTGGCCTTCTCTGAGAGCTGATAGTGGTACTACTGACATCGTTTCTTAGGTTTACCTAAATGCTATTAAAGTTTTCGGTTGTCCTAAACCAATGATTGGAGAGGCACAAACCATAATAGAAAATAATTGAGTTCTTGGTAATAACATCTCCAAAAAAAGTGTTATCCGCGGAGAAATTCGGAAATAAATCGAAAAGTTCTTAATATGCTAAAATCACGGTAACGATAACCATACAAGAGGTGATTTGTATATGGTGTTAGAATTAGGAAAAGGAGCTCTTGTTATAGATGACATGAAAAACGTCAGCATAAAAATTGGAGAAGTTGTCGAAGAGGAGGAGGAATGGGCTCCAATGGGTCCAACACCGATGCCAGGCATTGCAACCCTTCGTGACTGGGACTTCTTCCTGCTCAAGAGGTACAAGCCGTTCTATGCTCCCGCTTGCGACATGTGCTGCCTGTGTACGATGGGCAAGTGTGACCTGACCGGAAACAAAAGAGGAGCTTGCGGTATTGATCTCGCAGCCCAGACGGGCAGGATCGTTACAATTGCATGCTCAATTGGTGTTTCGGCCCACACGGGACATGCCAGGCATATGCTCCACGACATAGAGCACATGCTGGGCAAGAAGCTCGATGAAATACCTGTTGACCTTGGACCAGAGATTGCTGAGGTAGCTCCGCTCACAGAGCTTATTACCGGAATAAAGCCGAAAACTCTCGCTGATCTGGAGAGGGCTTTGAGGTATTGCGAGGAGCAGATAGTGCAGGTTGTCGATGCCATCCATACCGGGCAGGAGGGTAGCTACCTTGACTATGAAAGTAAAGCCTTCCACCTCGGTATGCTTGACTCTCTCGGCAAGGAAATTGCAGACATCGCTCAGATCTGTGCCTTTGGCCTGCCGAAGGGTGAAGACAATCAGCCGCTTATAGAGGTGGGAATGGGCGTCATGGACAGAAGTAAAGCCATGATTCTCGTCATTGGCCACCACGCACCGCCAGCAGTGAACATTGCAGATTACATCGAGAACAACGGCCTGGAGGATGAAGTTGATCTTGGTGGAATCTGCTGCACAGCGAACGACATGACGAGGTACTACCAGAAGGCCAAAATTGTGTCGGCTCTGAGCAGGCAGCTCAAGGTCATAAGAGCAGGACTTGCTGACGTCATCGTAATTGATGAGCAGTGCATAAGAGCAGACATTCTCTACCACACGAAGAAGCTCGGAATCCCGGTAATTTGCACTAATGAGAAGGCAATGCATGCGTTGCCAGACATGACAGCTAAAGAGCCGAAAGAGATAATCAAGTATCTGCTCGACGGCAATCCGGGCTGTGTAATCCTTGACCCACTCAAAGTTGGTGAAGTGGCTGTTGAGGTTGCAAGGGCAAGGAGGAAGCAGAGGGGCGACGATATCGGGCCGAGACTGACAGAGGAGGAGTTTACAGAATACGCCAAGGCTTGTACGCAGTGCGGAAACTGTACAATTGCATGCCCGCAGGGAATAAGGATCGGTGAGGCGATGGAGGCTGCTGAGAATGGCGACAGGAGCAAGCTGGAGGAGAGATGGGACATCTGCATTGCATGTGGAAGATGCGAGCAGGTGTGTCCGAAGAACATACCCATCATCGACATGCTGAACTACGCTGCCTGGAACAGAATCGTTAACGAGAAGGGCAAGATCAGGAGAGGAAGAGGACCTGTTAGAGATTCAGAGATCAGAAATGTCGGTGCACCGATCGTTCTCGGAACGATTCCCGGAATCATAGCTCCAATCGGATGTGGAAACTACCCGAACGGAACCAAGGAGGTTTACACCATAATAGATGAGTTCGCCTCAAGAAACTACATAGTTGTGACAACAGGATGTATGGCATTCGATGCAGCAATCTATAAGGATGAGGAGGGACTTACGGTTTACGAGAAGTACCACGACAGGTTCGATGGCGGTGGAGTACTGAACATCGGAAGCTGCGTCAGCAATGCTCACATCCATGGTGCCGCTATCAAGGTTGCAAGAATATTCGCAAAGAGGAACATCAGAGCGAACTATGAGGAGATTGCTGACTATATCCTGAACAGAGTTGGTGCTTGTGGTGTTGCTTGGGGAGCCATGAGCCAGAAGGCCGCATCAATTGCTACCGGTTTCAACAGACTCGGAATTCCAGCAGTTGTAGGGCCGCATGGCAGCAAGTACAGAAGAGCCTTCCTCGGCAGACCATACAACGATGAAGACTGGATGGTCTACGACGTCAGAAGTGGAGAGAGGGTAAGAATAGAGCCTGCCCCACAGGATCTGCTTGTTGCTGCAGAGACGATTGAGGAGGCAATTCCGCTGATGGCTAAGCTCTGCTTCAGGCCCAACGACACAGCCCAGGGAAGGTCGATAAAGCTGACACACTACATCGACCTCAGCCTTAAGTATCTCAAGAGAATGCCAGACGACTGGCACCTCTTCGTGAGAAGCGAGGCTGACCTACCGCTGGCGAAGAAGGAAGAGCTGCTTAAGGAGCTTGAGGACAAGCATGGCTGGAAGATCGACTGGGAGAAGAAGAAGATCGTTGAGGGACCAATCAGAAGCTACCACGCAGGCTTCAACCCGACGAATGTAGAGAGATTGTTTAAGGAAGGATTCATGACATTGTGAGGTGGTGAAAATGCCAAAAGCATTCGAACAGCCGTTTGATGCTGCCAACATTCCAGGGCCAAAGATGGCAACTCTGCTTGAGAAGGGAAAGCCGGTGGCAAACATGATAAAGAAGGCAAAGAGACCGCTGCTCATCGTGGGGCCGGATATAACAGATGAGATGTTCGAGAGAGTCAAGAAGTTCGTTGAGAAAGACAACATCACGGTTGTCGCTACTGGTAGCGCCATAACGAGGTTTGTCGAAGCTGGTTTGGATGGAAAGGTGAAATATGCAGTGCTTCATGAGCTGACGAACTTCCTTCTCGACCCGGACTGGCCGGGATTCGATGGGCAGGGCAACTACGACCTCGTCTTGATGATTGGGACAATCTACTATCACGGCTCCCAGATGTTCGCAGCTTTCAAGAACTTCGCTCCGCACATCAGGGCTCTGTCGATTGACCGCTACTATCATCCGAATGCCGACATGAGCTTTGGAAACCTCTGGAAAAAAGAGGAAGATTACTTGAAGCTGCTGGATGAAATCGTTGCAGAGCTTTAAATTTTTATTTTACTTTTTCAATTAAGTATTTTTTGTATCTCTCCCTAAGCAGCTTTTTGTCGAACTTTCCTACGCTGGTTTTCGGAATTTCGTTCACGAAGATAATGTCATCTGGGATCTGCCATTTCGCAAATCTCTGCATCAGAAACTCTCTCATCTTCTCCTTAGTCACCTTATTTCTATACTCCGGTTTCAGAACGATAATGGCTATCGGCCTTTCCTGCCACTTTGGATGCTCTACAGCAACAACACACGCTTCGTAAACTGCAGGATGCGCCATCAGGTAGTTTTCCAGATCAACACTGCTTATCCACTCCCCACTGCTCTTTATAACGTCCTTAACTCTGTCCACAACCTTGACGTAGCCTTCGGGAGTTATGACGGCGACATCACCACTCTTCCACCATCCGTCAACAAAGCTGTCCTTCGTCCTCTCGTCGTTGTAATATTCCTTCGTAATCCACGGTCCTTTTATCCACAACTCCCCCATCGACTTTCCGTCCCATGGAAGCTCGTTACCGTTGTCATCAACAACCTTTACCTCCACACCCAGAACCGGCAGTCCCTGATACCTCTTCACTTCCCAGTACTCTTCGTCGCTCAGCTCAAGTCCTGGTTTAACGAAGTTCATCGTGACGAGCGGTGACGTCTCTGTTGCCCCATAGGCATGGATTATCTCCACACCAAACTCCGCAAAGCCCTTCATCATTGCTACAGGTGGTTCTGTGGCACCTGAACCTATTCTGAGACCTTTGAGATTTGGTTTGGGTTCAATTTTTCTCAGATATTCCAGCATCGGGATTAGTATGACCGGTGCTGCATTTGTTGCTGTCACTCCCTCTTCAACGATTATGTTAACCAGCAAATCTGCATTCTGAAGTGTGAAGAATCCGGGAAATACGAGTTTCGCTCCGACCATCGTCCCGCCAATATGGCCTCCCCAGCCATTTGCGTGAAAATTGGCACGATTTGCATGACACAGTCCTCAGTCCCTATCTTCAGGTTTGCCACGCCTCCCCATGCGTGGAGATATATGGACCTGTGTGAGTAGTAAACACCTTTCGGCTTTCCGGTTGTTCCGGAAGTGTAGCATATTGTTGCTGTACTCTTTTCATCAATTTCATCCCACTCTCTTTCCTTCTTGTTCCTTTCCACCAAATCCTCATAGCTGTAAACGGGATCGAGCTTTGTTTCCACCTCTCTGTCACTCATCACGACAAAGAACTCAAATTCATGCTGCTGTGCGAGCATTTCAGCCATTGGAAGCAGGAGGTCATCAACGAACAGAGCCTTTGCTCCGCTGTGCTCAGCCACATAACTCAAATCGGCTGGTGGCAGTCTCATGTTGAGTTCAAGCAATGCTGCACCCAAACCCGGAACGGAGAAGTAGCTCTCGTAAAAGCGGTGTGTGTTGAAACCCATTATGCCCACAACATCTCCAGCCTTAATTCCGAGTTCTTCGAGAGCGTTGGCCATTGCACAAATCCGCTCGTAAGCCTTTGCGTAGTTGTATCTGAACATTCCTGCCATCGTTCTCGATGCTATTTCTCTTCTGGGATAAATTCTGGCAGCATGCTGGATTATTCTTGTCATGTTCAGCTGGTAGTCATCATTCATGGTCGAGGGTATTCTTCTAATCATATTACCACCCAAAACAGTATACTCCTACAATCTATAATAATTTTTCGTAATGAAATTCTCGACTAAAATTTTAGAATTTAGTGTCCTTATTCTTTATTTCAGGACGAGATGCATCCGCTGAAGTTCCGTGAGATGGGATATGGGAGATTTAATGAAGGATGGTCGAGATGCTTTATATACTGCTTTGGTTCAGAGGATGATTGAGCTACCTGTAAGAGGTGGCTTAAGTGGGTTTAGAAGAGGATTTCGGAAACCTCGCCCTCGTCTTTTCAAATTTTGATAGATTGAATAAGTTCTTTCAAAAGTTTTACATGATTCATTTTATTTTTGCAGGTATCTCAATATAGCATTTTGCATAATCTTCTTTTCCGGACGCAACAGCCATTTGAGTTTTATGTCTACTTGATCCTGGAACAACTTTAGGCTTAGAAATCGTTCGAGCAATCACGATAAGTTTACGCCCTACTAAATAATAACTTCTTATCATAAATTGGGATGCTTTCTCTTTCAGAACTCGTCGAGTTCTTCAAGTTTACCCTCCTTTATCAATTGTAGAAATATTTCATGAGCCAATTCATAAGGTATATTTAGCTTTTCTGCTATTTCGAGAGCAGTAATAATTTCGCCTTTTTTATCGGATATGAACTCTTCTACAAGTTTTTTGGCATCTTCCATTGAAATCTCTTTTACAAAAATTACATGTTCTTCTGCATCTTCTGGAATATTATTTTTCTCTGAAATCAACTCTTCAAGTCGAGATTCGATTTTTTCTTCCAATCTTGAAAGAAATGCGTCCATTTTTGCATCTATGATATTTTGGAAGTCTTCTTCAAAAAATTTTTGGAGTTCTCGTTCGAAGGTGTGGATGAGAGATATTAACAAGATTCTCTTTTCTTCCGGAGTTAAGGTATCAAAGTATTTTTGTTTGGGTTCTTGCTTTGAGTGTTTTTCGAAAATTGGAAGGTTATTGCAGTCTTAAGATTGGATAAGTGTGAAGATAGGAAGTAACTTACCAACTCATGATAATCCATCAGATCTTGTACTTCTTCTACTCTGTCTTTTTTGGATTGATATTTGGATGGGATATTATCACCCCCCACAATTTTTCTAATTGGCGCGTCACTTCATAGAGGCGTATCATGGTTGCATGTAATTCTAACCCTGGCTCATTTGCTTTTAGACTCGATATTATTGCTTCGAGTAAGTCGTTAACTACTGATTTGAGATCGTCGTAATAATCAAGAGAGATGATAGTCTTTTCATCTTTCAGGATTTATGATTCTGTAGAGATAATCAATAGCTTGTGCTTCGTGTTCTCTTTCCAGAAAATCCAAAATTACTTGGAGTTCGTGTAAATCCGTCAAAACACCCTCTGGATTTAAAATAGATAAGTTTCGGTTTACTGACTCTATAATTTTCTGCATTTTATTTAAATAATCGGGCTCAATAGGCATTAGACACCCCTCCTTTTTTGTTTTAGAACTTATATTGTATATACTTTTTGCGATTTTGCAACTTTTTACGACTTATCCCATCAGTTTTTTCTTAAGCTTGAAGTAGATTCAAGAGTGTAATGTTTTTTGAACTCTTTTGACCCCCTTCACTCCAAATGAATTTAAAACTGGTCAATGAAAACTGATTTGATGAATATCGAAGCGTAGAGAACAAATGAAGCATGAAAAATGGGGCCGGTGGGATTTGAACCCACGACTGGCGGGTCTCTTCGGGTCAGAGCTCC
>NZ_JACDNT010000005.1 GCF_017656475.1 Archaeoglobus sp. | reverse complement strand
AAAGAGGGTACTGCAGAGGTTGGCTGAGATGTGATTTGGTAAGGACCCTAAACTACATTAGTTTTGCTGGCAATGGTGACATTAAATGGGTTGTTGATTGGAGTGGAGGGTATTCTGTTAAAATCGGTACTTGGGAACTTGGTAAAGCATACAGAGTCAGGGCCGAAATTGACTTTGTTAACCAAACAGCAGACGTTTACTTGGGGTTTGCCCAAAAACTCATTGCCAAGGATCTTCCAGCATTACCAAAAGAGTTCGACCATCAGAGGTGGGGGCATGTTAAGCTGTCCAAGTTTGGATTGAGCACTGGCAACTTTCGGGATAGTGGGACTAATGTTGTCTATTTTGATGACATTAGACTGGAAACGTTCCACAGAATATGGCCGGTAGATGCTCCGACTACAACCTGCTACACAAGTGGTGGAAAGGCTCTTCCATCCACTGGTGAGAATTCAGCAGATTGGTTCAACTACGGTAATTGTGGAAACTGGAAAGTTTTCGATGTAACGCCCGGAAAAGAGCTCAAATTCGCTTTAAGGAGTGATCAATGTCCGTCATGCCCCGGTTGTGTGCTGGGCGATATAGATTTTGACATTTACGAATATGTAAACGGCCAGTGGGTATTGAAGAAAAGTGTTGATGGACCAAACAATTACTGTGGATTATATGACTACTTCTATTACTACACACCACAAAGCGACAGAATAAAAGTTGTTGCTAGAGGCGGATTCTATCTTGAGTTGTACCAGGAGTTTGATTCTAGTTCTTCAACACATGCACCAATTGCCAATGCTGGCGGACCATACACGGCAAACGAAGGTGAAGAAATTACATTTAACGCATCCCTAAGCCACGATCCAGATGGAGATTCATTGCAGTATCGCTGGGACTTCGACAACGATGGCGTTTGGGATACTGAGTGGCTTAATGAGCCAATCATTAGTCACGCCTACGTTGATGACTACCAAGGAACAGTCGTTTTGGAAGTTACAGATGGAGAACTCACCACCAAAGCCACAGCAGATGTTACCGTGCTTAATGTACCACCATCCGTTAACATTACAGCAGACGATGAGGTTTACGCTGGAGCTGGACTGATTATCAATGCAGCATTCACAGATCCTGGCGATGATGCTCACACAGCAACAATAGACTGGGGAGATGGCGTTGTTGACAGCATTACGAACGCTGTTTCACCTATCGTGGCAAATCACACCTACAACACCAAGGGAGTTTACACAATAAACGTTACAGTAATTGACGATGACGGTGGAGTTGGTTACAACTCTGTAAATGTGAAAGTCAAAGTAATCAATGCGACTGTTGAGTTTGGAATGGATACTCTCAACCTGAAGAGCAAAGTAAAGTGGATCTTATGCTACATCGAACTTGAAGAGGGAAATGTAACTCAGATTAATGGTTCAACAGTTTATCTGGAATACAACAACACAACAATTTCCGCATACATTGGAGAGCAGGGATGGGCTAAGAGCGAAGCAACAGATGGAAACATAGTAGACAGTGACGGAGATGGATTGCTGGAAAGAATGGTAGGGTTCAACAAGAGTAGTATCGAAGTTGATGAAGGCGAACACCTATTTTACGTCAAAGGACGAGTAGCTTACCACGGATATATGGTCTGGTTCGAGGGCAGTGATGTTCTGAAGGTTATAAACAAAGAAAAGGAGGGGGCAAAGATAAGAAATAAATAAAATTTTTTCCTATTTTTATAATTGAATTCAAAAAAGGATTAAATACCCCTGCAACTCTTGTAAATCTAGATCGAGTTTAAAGGTTATTTCCGCATCTCCCTGAACAAACTGCTTCTCAGAAAGTAAATCAGAATGAAAAAGGCATAAACCGGAGCATAATCAACACCCAAGCGGTAGGCAACCACTATGCCGAAGCCTATCAGCATGACAAGCAGGACAGGAAAGAGTGTAACTGAGTCGGACTCCAGCTTCAGCTTTCCGGACTCGAAGCCGAACTCCTGCAGGAAGTCAAGCAGTCTGGAATTCCTCAAGGCCTTCCTCTCATCCCTGACACCAACGTAAACCTTCTCCAGCTTTTTTGCATTGATGAGCTCTCTGAGAAAGACAAGAGTCTGGCAATCTCTGCATCCACTTTTGAAGCTCTTCAGTGCTTTCAATCTCCCTTCTGACAGCCTCTACATCACCAAACAATCTGGCTTTGTTATAACCAAACATCAGTCCAAAAAACTAAACAAAGGGTTTATAAAATTCGACGCCGTGCTGAAAGTTATGAGAGGGATTAGAAGTAGAAGAGAAAGTCCCGCCTCCCGGATTTGAACCGGGGACCATGGGATCTCCGCCTGCCGCGGAGTGGCGGACTACAGTCCCACGCTCTACCTCTGAGCTAAGGCGGGTTCGATAGCTTACTGATCAAATCTGCTTAAAAACCTTGTGCCCACCAGCAAACTTTTTATCACCCCCACTGTTGGCTTTAACATGGCTCAGACCTTGGTAGAAAAGATATTCTCACGAGCAAGCGGCAAGGAGGTACAGGCCGGAGAGTTTGTAATGGCCGACATCGACCTCGCGATGATTCATGACATCACCGCTCCTCTTGCAATTAAAGCTTTCAGGGAAATTCTGGGGGAGAACGCGAAAGTTTGGGACAACAAGAAGGTTATAATGGCTTTTGACCATCAGGTTCCTGCTGACAGTATTCATGCCGCGGAAAACCACAAAATGCTGAGAAAGTTTGCCGAAGAGCAGGGAATTGTGAACTACGACGTTAAAGGTGGTATAGCTCACCAGATAATGGTGGAAAACCATGTTGAGCCGGGAATGCTGATTGTTGGTGCTGACAGCCACACGTGCATGTATGGTGCGCTTGGAGCCTTCGCCACAGGAATCGGCTCGACTGATATGGGCTTCGTTCTGGCGATGGGGAAGCTGTGGTTCAAGGTGCCAGAGTCCATTAAATTTAACATTCACGGAAAGCTTGAGAGACACGTTTACGGCAAAGACATAGTTCTGAAGCTGATAGGGATGGTTGGAGCGGATGGAGCGAACTACAAGGCCTGCATTTATGCCGGAGAGGTTGTTGAGAACCTCGGCATGGCTGACAGGCTGACGATGTGCAACATGGCAATCGAGATGGGAGGCAAGGCAGGGATTGTTGAACCAGATAAAACAACTCTCGAGTATCTGAAGGCTATGGGCAGGCCTTATGACGGTGAGCCGCTGAAAAGCGATGAGGATGCTGCATTTCAAGAAGTAGAACTTGACGTGACGGGAATGGAGCCTCAGGTTGCCGCTCCGCACAGGGTTGACAATGTTGTTGGAATTTCCGAGGTTGAAGGGACAAGAGTCGATCAGGTCTTCATCGGCTCCTGCACAAACGGAAGATATGAGGATTTAAAGATTGCTGCTGAAATACTGAAGGGGGAGACGGTTGCGTCGAATGTAAGGTTAATCGTCATCCCGGCAAGTGTGAGGGAGTACAAGAGGGCTCTGAAGGATGGGTTGATTGAGATATTCGTCGATGCGGGAGCGCTAGTTGAGGCACCGTGCTGTGGGCCATGTATGGGAGGGAGCTTTGGACTGATTGCGAGCGGAGAGGTCAGTGTTTCAACTTCCAACAGAAACTTCATCGGGAGACAGGGCAGCCCAGAGGGCAAGATTTACCTTGTGAACCCTGCTGTGGCTGCAGCAACTGCGATATACGGTGAAATAACCGATCCAAGAAAAATTAAGTGATTAGAAAACCATGGGAGCGAAACCTTCATCTATCAGCCTGTTCACAATTTCTCCTACATACTCAAGCCTTGTGAAGCTGAGCTTTTCGGAATACCCTTTGCTGTCGGCAACGAACTTGCAGGCCAGAGGCTTGTACTCTCCAAGCTGGTTAATTACGAGCTCTCTAAAGCTCTCATCCTCGGCAAGAAGGTCTTGCGAGGGGCCAAAAAACACGATTTCGACTTTTTCAGCCCACCCAAACTTCATTGAGTTCGCCGCAAAAAGCAGTCCAGCAACAGCTTTCTCCTTTGCCTCCTTACCGCTTGCAATTATTACGAGCAGCTTCGACATAAGCAAAGTTAATAAATAATTTAAAAAGATTGTGGGTGTTGAATGAAATCAAAGGGTTCGAGGTTTGAAAGGGACTTGATAGCAGAACTCTGGAAAGTCGGTCTGGCTGCAATCAGGGTTGCGGGTAGTGGAGTTTCTTCTTTTCCCTGTCCGGACATAATTGCGGGAAACGGGAGAGTCTATCTGGCTATAGAGGTCAAGATGAGGAAAAATTTGCCCCTCTACCTCTCCAACGATGAAGTGGAGAAACTTGTGTCTTTCGCAGACGACTTCGGGGCTGAGGCATACGTTGCCCTGAAGCTTCCCAGGAAGAAGTGGAAGTTCTTTCCCGTGAGAATGCTTGAGAGGACGGAGAAGAACTTCAAAATTGACGATAGCATTTACCCACTCGGTCTCGACATTGAAGAGGTCGCTGGCAAATTCTTTCAAGACAGGTTGGGAGAGAAAGTTTAACTTCTGTGTGAGTTAAGGTGGGAAGATGAAAAGAGAGTACATATACTGCGACACCTGCGGTGAGGAAACGCTTCACGAACTCATCAGGGAGGAGAAACACCTCTACAGGTGCACGGAGTGCGGAACTTTCACAACGCATCTGCCCAAGAAGGAGGTGGATGTCAGGGCAATAATCAGCAGCGGAGCGGAGTCGGTCAGGGGTTCGATAAAAGCCTACGAGGGAGACGAGCTTGAGAAGGGAGATGAATACATCGTAGAGACTGAAGAAGGTCACAAAATAGGTGAAATCACATCAATTGAGCTAAAGAACGGCAAGAGGGCAGAGAGTGGGAAGGTTGGAGAGATAGAGACTGTCTGGCTCAGAGATGTCGGAGAAGTGGAGGTCAGAATGAGCCTTCACAAGAGGAGCGTAACAACACCCTACAAGATGGTTGTTGATGGTGAGACAGAATTTGAGGTGGGAGAAGTTCTGTACATAAACGGAAAAAGGTTTAGGATACACAGAATCAAGCTGATTTCCGGCGGTGTTTTGAGGGGAGAAGGTAAAAGAGCAAGGGCTAGGGAGATAAGAAGAATTTATGCAAAGTATGAAGGTCGATAGGCCAGTTCGACTGAGGGACTTCATAAAGGCCGAGGGATGCTTTTTCTCAGTCGTCGGATACAGAAATGAAGAGAGGATAAAGAGTTTTCTCAGATACGTTCCGGACAGCAGTGGAGACAGGGAGCTTAACGGAAAGAGATACAAGAAGCTTTCTCACGACGAAGCTGTAAGCTCTCCGCTCGCTAAAAAATACCTGAATTCTGGCGTGTTCAGACTTCCGTACAGCGTTGTGGAGGAGGTGTACAAACCGGAAGAGAGGCTCGAATTCGCCATGAAATCGTCCGAAGTCAGAAAAATCGTCGATTTCTTCTCCGAAATTCCGAAGGACAAGATGGGCGTAACTGGCTCAAGGCTGATAGGGCTGGAAGGTGAGGATTCTGACGTTGACTTCATCGTTTACGGCAATTGGTGGTTCAGGGCGAGAGAAAAGTTAAGAAAAAGCATAGAAACCGGGAAACTTTCTGAGCCGGATGACGCAACCTGGGGCTTCATCTACCGAAAAAGGAAGATTCCACTCCCTTACGAAATCTTCATCCTGCACGAGAGGCGGAAGTACCACAGAGCGTTTCTGGGAAGCACGTACTTCGATCTCCTTTACGTCAGAGATTACGATGAGATTGGAAGAGATGTGCCTGAAGAGGTTGGCATCAAAAGGGGGAAAGCGGAGATAGAAGCGACTGTAAGGGACGACTCGCTGGTTTTCGACTATCCGGGATACTATCCGGTAGAGCATCCTGAGATAGAAGCCATTTTGAGCTTCACACACACTTTCGTCGGGCAGGCGTTCAGTAGGGAGAAAATTCTTGCGAGAGGGGACGTTGAGGAAATTGACGGGAAGCTTTACCTCATCGTGGGAACAAAGAGGGAGACTCATGATGAGTTCATCGTTTCACTCGATTTAATGGAAAAAGCCGGGCTCATGGCTGATTTTGAGAGATGGCATCAAGGGCTAGAAGTGCTGCCCCCTTAGCCACAGCATAATCATCTCTTACAGTTTTAACCGCAACATCTATCTCATCCGGAAGATATATGCTAACTTTTTCCCCAACCAATCTTTCGTCCAGCCTTCCTCCTATTCTTCCTCCAATTGCTACTGCCTCAGGATTCAGAATCATGACTGCATTGGCTATAGACTGGCAGAAGAGAGTGAACTCCGCCATTCCATAAATTTCACCCGATTCCACCAGCTCCTTGATGTTCTTCAAACTCCAGCCCCCGAAGTAGGCCTCAAGATGTCCTCTGCCCCCGCACTTGCATATCTTTTCCCCACCAACATATGTGTGCCCAATCTCTCCCGCAGCACCTCTGCCTCTGTAAACCCTGCCATCAGCAACGATTCCTCCTCCAACGCCAGTTCCAACCGTAACCCCAAGCAAATGCCTGAAGTTGAGGCTTTTTGCGGAAAAGTATGCAAAGCAGTTAGCGTCATTGTCCAAAATGAACGGGATATCAAGCTCTATTGCGGGGATTGCCGGTAAGTTTGGTGCTTTAACGGCCTCGCCATCAACAAACCAAACAGCCAGACCAATTCCAACAGCCTGAGCGTCACCAAAGCTTTTTTTAATGAAATCTGAGAAGTTTCGGAGCACTTCGGAGGTTCTATAGCTTTCAGTCCGAAATTTGCTTCCTTCCAGAATGGCAATGTCTGTGTTTGTGCCACCTACATCAATTCCGACAATCATAGAGGGGCAACAACGTTAATAAATTTAAAACACACTATCCTCATGGTCAAACTTCTGAGTAAGGAGGACGGTGAAAGAGCTGTTAAACTCGCGAGGGAGGCGATAGAGACCTACCTCGAAGAAAGGAAAATACTGCAAAAAAGGCTTGACGGTGTTTTTTCTGAAAAGAGAGGTGTTTTCACAACTCTTACAAAGCACGGTAACCTGAGGGGCTGTATAGGCTTTCCCTACCCGGTTAAAAGGCTGGATGAGGCGATCATAGAGTCCGCAATAGCCGCTGCCGTCGATGATCCACGCTTTGAGCCTGTAAGGCTGAGCGAGATGGACGAAATTGTTGTGGAGGTAACGATCCTAACTCCACCTGAGAAAATAGATGCAAAACCCAAGGACTTGCCCAGTCATGTTGAAATCGGCAGACACGGTCTTATTGTTAAAATGGGCCCGTTCTCCGGGCTTCTCTTACCTCAGGTTGCTGTGGAGTACAACATGGATGCTGAGGAGTTTCTGAGCGAGACGTGCATGAAAGCCGGCTTACCGCCCGACTGCTGGCTTACTGGAGCAGAGGTTTACAGATTTGAAGGGCAGATATTCAAGGAAAAAGAGCCGAGAGGAGAGGTTGTGGAGGTTGATATAAAAAGTTGTGAGGTTTAAGCTAACTGGCAACGCTCTCCCATCTTTTCTGTATATCCCTGAACTTCTCCCTCGAAAGCTTGTAGTACTCCTCAGCTTTCGAGTACTCCTTCATCTCTCTGTAGAGGTCTCCGAGGTGTCTGTAAGCAGCAGCGACGAACTGCATGAAGTCGGGATCAATCTTTTCAAGATTCTCGAATATCTCAAGAGCTTCCTTGAACATTTTCTCCGCTTCCTGATACTTTCCGAGCTTCTTGCGGAACATTGCGTAGTTGCTCAGCAGGATGGCAAGGTTGAGCTTGAAAGATTCAGCCTCCTCAACTAGCTCTCTGTACAGCTTCTCCGCTTCTCTGTAGCATTCCTCCGCCTCATCAAAGTCTCCAAGCTTTACGTAAATTTCTGAGGCGGTGGCGAGGCTCTCTGCAAGCTCTTCTTTGGTGCCGACCCTTCTTCTTATCTCCAATGCTTCCTCCGCCTTAACCTTGGCCTCGTTGTACTTACCCATATCGTAGTAAAGCGTTGCGAGGTCGTTTTCTATTGCTGCAAGCAGCTCCTCGTCTTTATTTTCCTCGCATATTTTCTCAGCTTCTGTGTACATCCTCTCCGCGTTTTCCTTCATGTCCATCAGGATCAAAGCCCTTGCGGCGTTTCTCATTAGAATTGGCGTTATGCTTTTCATCCCAAGCTCCATGCTCAGCTTTATCGCGTTGACAGATGATACGACACAAGAAACAAGCGACTGTCTGTCCTGTCTCTCAACCGCATCCTGAGAAGCGTAAACGAAGTGAAGAATTAGCATGAGCTTTTTCCAGATTCCGTCAAGTTTTTTAATTTCCTCAGCATCTCTGAAGGACTTCTCTATTGTTTCTCTCAACTCTTCAGGAGCAGATTGCTTTACAAATTCAAAAGCGTCAAGAATTTTTCCTTCCCGAATCAGTCTTTCAACTTCTTTTTCTATTTCCATGGAGGCAATCTTTTCAATCCTTTAAAAGCTTTTTGAGGTTGTATAAACGCATTAATAGTTTAGTTTTACGAAATTGAGCTTTATTCAAAAAGAAAAGTTAAAAACCTAATTTACTCAATCTGGACGGTCTTTCTGTCTTTCTTAACCTTCGGAATTGTTATCTCAAGCACTCCGTTGTTGTACTTTGCTTTAACTGCATTTGTGTCGATTCCTGCAGGCAGAGCTATCCTTCTGTAAATCTTGCCCATCCTTCTCTCTCTTCTCAGATACTCTCCCCTCTTCTCCTCAATCTCCTCTTTCTTCTCAGCCTTTATGACAAGGTCTCCGTCTTCAAAGTAAATCTCCAAGTCCTCTTTGTTGAATCCAGGCAGGTCTGCAACGACTCTAATCTGGTCTCCCTCATCAATAACGTCAACCGGTGCAGAAAATCTGAACTCCCTTGTCTCTGGAAGTTTGCCGAACTCCTCAAGCAACCTGTTGAACCTCTCCTGCATCCTTCTCAATTCCTCAAACGGGTCAAGGAACATTACCCATCACCTCCCCCCTAACCTTTTTTTCCTAACTTGCTTTACCTAACCTATTGTTAGGTTAAAGGAATATAAATTTTTCGGTTCAGCTTTTTAAGAAGCTACCGATAAGGGATGATGTGAGATGTGTTGTATGCGGAAGAGAAATTGAGAGCGGAAGTTTGTGTGGTAAATGTATGGTTGAGAAGCAGGAAGTAGCCAGAATTGATGAGTTTGAGATAACCATTTGCAGCAGATGTAATTTTGTCAGAGTGGGGAACAGATGGGTGGAGAGTAGCATTGAGAAAGTAGTTGAGGACTTTGTGTTGAAGAATGCTTGGGTTTCCGAAGAGTTTGACGTCAGCGAGGTTGTGATATCCAAAGACTACTGCATATTTAAAGGAGATATTGCCGGTGACGAGGTTGAGGTTGTTGTTCCGTTGAAATATAGAATCAACAAGGTGCTCTGCGAGAGGTGCAGCAGAGAGGCCGGAGGCTATTACGAGTCCATCGTGCAGATAAGGGCGGACGGAAGAGAGCTAAGCGATGAGGAAATTGAAAAAGCACTTGAAATCGTGGATGAGGTTATTTCAAACGCTCCTGAAGACCAGAAGGCTTTCGTTTCAAAGATAGAAAGAAAAAAGGAGGGTGTCAACGTTTTCTTCGGAAGCAGGAACATTGGTAAAAAAGTATCGAGAATGATTCTGAGAAAGTTCGGGGGGAGTTTGAAGGAAAGCAAGAAGCTCCACACGAGAATTGACGGCAGGGATGTGTACAGATTCACCTATTCTGTCAGACTGCCTGAGTACAGAGAGGGCGACATAGTTGAGAAAGATGGCAGATTTGTAGTTGTCAGGAACTCCGTGGTTGGGAAAGGCTCTGACATAATTACCGGAAAAACTGTCAACCTCGGCGATGAGGGAGTTGCTGTGAGAAGAGAGGAGTTGAAGGGAGGAGTTGTGGTCAATGCCGACTCTGAGGCTGTTGAGGTCGTATGTGAGGATGGCAGAGTTGTAACTACTCCCAGACCTTCGGGAGCAGACATAGGGGCTGAAGTCAAGGTATTTGAGAAAGACGGCAAATTTTTCTCCGTGTATGAAGGCAGTCAGAGTTCCGAAAAGTGAGGCTGAGCAGGTCAGAAAGCTCGCTGAAAAGCTCGGAGTTAAGGATAAAAGCAGGAGGATAACTGCTTTTGGAGACTACGTGGAAATCCCAATTGTTGACGGGGCTGAGAAGTTTTTTGAAGGATACACGATAGTTGAGCAGAAGAATCCCGTCTTCTCTAAAAAGAAGAATCTTAAAGAAGTTCTTAAGGGAAAGGTTCCTGAAGAGCTTATTCCAACGAATTACAAGGTGATAGGAGACATAGTCATTGTCAAGCTTGACGAGAAGGCGAAAAAGTATGCTAAAGCAATAGGAGAAGCGTTGATGCAGATTAACCCCTGCAAAGCTGTGTGGTGCGATTTTGGCAGGTTTGGGATGAAGAGGAAGCCGAAGATGGAGTTAATTGCCGGAGAAGGTAGCGTTACGGAGCATAAGGAGAACGGATGCAGGTTCAGACTTGATGTTACGAAGGTCATGTTCAGCCTGGGCAATCAGGCGGAGAGAATGAGGGTTGCGAGGCTCGTTGAGGATGGTGAAATTGTTGTTGACATGTTCGCCGGGATTGGATACTTCTCAATACCGATAGCCGTTCACTCGAAGGCGAAGAGGATATACGCCATCGAGATAAATCCTGACTCGTATCATTTCCTTCTGAAGAACATGAGGCTGAATGGGGTGGAGAATATTATCCCAATTCTCGGAGACTCGCAGTTCGTCACTCCCGAGGGTGTTGCCGACAGAGTTGTGATGGGGCACATTTACTGCCACGATTATCTATACACGGCAATAAGAGCTTTGAGAGGAGAGGGAATTATTCATTACCACGAATCGACACCTGAAGCGGTTATCGACAGGCCCATAAGAAGAGTAAAAAAAGCATGCGGGAAGATGGGGAAAAAGTGCGAAATTCTGAACTTCAAAAAGGTAAAAAATTATTCTCCGGGAGTTTATCACGTTGTTGTCGATGCTAGAGTTTACTGAAGCTTTTCTACAATCTCCTTCGAGTGGTAGGTTATAATTAAATCTGCTCCAGCTCTTTTTATGGACACGAGAATTTCGTAAATCGCTTCGTTGCTCAGCCATCCCTGCATTATAGCTGCCTTAACCATGCTGTACTCTCCACTGACGTTGTAGGCGGCAATAGGCAGATTGAAGCATTCCCTCGCCATTCTGATGATGTCGAGGTATGGCAGAGCAGGTTTGACCATTATTATGTCAGCTCCCTCTCTAATGTCAAGCTCTATCTCCCTCATCGCCTCTCTCGCGTTGTGAATGTCCATCTGATACCCTCTCCTGTCACCGAACTTGAATCCGCTCTCGGCAGCATCTCTGAAGGGAGAGTAAAAGTTCGAAGCATACTTTGCCGAGTAGCTCATTATGGGAACGCTTTCAAAACCTGCTTCATCAAGCGCCTCTCTTATTGCCTTAACCATCCCGTCCATCATTCCGGATGGTGCAACAATGTCTGCTCCACTCTCTGCATGGCTTACGGCAGTCTTGCCGATTATCGGAAGCGTCTCATCGTTCACAATTTCCCCATCTCTCACAACACCGCAGTGGCCATGAGTGGTGTATTCGCAAAGACAGACGTCGGTTATTATTACAACATCCGGAAATTCGTCCTTAATCCGACTCACAGCCTTCTGAATTACGCCGTTCTCGTCAAAAGCGGAAGAGCCTATTTCATCTTTATAAGAGGGGATGCCAAACAATATAAAGCTCTTCAAACCCTTCTCAAGGCACTCCTCAACCTCCTTCTCGACCATTTCGAGAGGAATTCTGAAATAATCTGGCATGGATTCGATGGGCTTCTTTTCTTTGATGTTCTCATCAACGAAAATCGGTGTTATGAGGTTTTCAGGACTTAACCTCGTTTCTCTGAACATCCACCTCAGGTTCGCTTTTCTCAACCTTCTCATTCTTACTTTCGGGAATTCTGCCATTTCCACCACCAAAAACATACTTTACAGACTCAATAACGTGGATTTCATCCTTTCTAGCGGCTTCCCTCAACCTAACAGTAGGCTCTCTCAGGAATTTTTTAATCAGGGAGTTGGCGAAGTCGTTGAGAAGGCTCTTCACGTCCTCTCCAACGCCATACTTAGCACTTAGCTTCGCGTAAAGCTCCTCCACCTCTTCATCAACGAACTTCTCGGCGAGGGAGTACATTGCGGCAATTGCGTTTCTTGCTGAGATGTCCTTCAAAAGCAGCTTTAGCTGCTCCAGCTCCTCTTCAATTATTCTTTCGACTTTCTCTATTTCTTTTCTCCTTCTGGAGAGGTTTTCTTCGCTGACCTTCCTCAAATCGTCAATTGTTAGAAGCTCAACACCCTCAATCTCCGCCACACTTTCCTCAACATCTCGCGGCAATGCTATGTCAATTATGAGGAGCTTCTGTCTCCTACCACTCATAGCCTTCTCCACGTTGCTCTTGGTTATAACGAAGTGAGGGGCTGAAGTTGCTGAGATAACCACGTCAGAAATCTTAAGATAGTCAATTAACCTGTCGAACCTAACCGCAATTCCACCAATTCTCCTTGCAAGCTCCTCGGCCTTCTCGTACGTCCTGTTTGCGATCAGTACTGCCTCAACATCCTTTCCCGCTATTGCTTTTGCAACGAGCGCCCCCATCTCCCCAGCTCCAACAAGCAATGCCTTTTTTCCCTTCAGGGTACCCAGAGTCCTCTCCGCCACCTCAACCGCAGCTGAACCTATCGAAACTGAGCCCTTCGAGATTGCCGTTTCCCTTCTCACTCTTCTTCCAACCTGCACAGCCTTACCGAAAACCCTCTCGAGAATCTCCCCCGCATGACCGCTTTCTCTGCAGAGGTTGAAGCACTGCCTAACCTGACCGAGAATCTGTTCCTCTCCAACTATCATCGATTCTATTCCTGAAGCAACTCTTAACAAATGCCTCAAACAGTTCTCGCCGGTTAGAATTGTAACCTTATCCACTATGCCAAGCTCTTCAGCAATCTCTTTAAGGCAGGTTTCCAGATTCTCCCCCACGAGGTATATTTCAAATCGGTTGCAAGTGAAAATGTAAGCATACTCCGAGAAGTTGCATTTGGAGATAGTCTCCTCCAGCCTAGGCTTTACAGTAAGCCAGATCTTCTCAATTTCCTCAACACTGGCATTTTTGTGAGAAACCGATAAGCATCCAATGTGCATCTTGAAGTGTAGAATTCACAAGTGCTTTTTAAGTTTTTTATTCTTCAGGAACCGAAAATTTCAAAATGATAAAAAGGTGGAGACTCCCGGAACGGTCAGACGAACATCACTCCCTTCAGATCGGGTACTGGAGTCGTCTTCTTGAGCACTTTTTCTATTGCCTTCGTGAAGTCGAGCATTGTTACTCTCGCTCTCTCTTCTCTTATTGCGAACATGCCTGCTTCGGTGCATATCGCCTTTATGTCTGCCCCGCTCGCGCCTTCTGTAATTCTTGCAAGCTCCTTGAAGTCGACATCCTCTGCCAGCTTCATCTTCCTAGTGTGTATCTTGAATATCTGTATTCTTCCCTCGAAAGTTGGCATTGGAACCTCTATTATTCTGTCGAACCTTCCAGGTCTCAGGATCGCAGGATCGAGGATGTCTATTCTGTTTGTGGCACCGATGACTTTCACATCTCCTCTCGGATCGAAGCCATCGAGTTCAGCAAGTAATTGCATCATTGTCCTCTGCACTTCCCTGTCTCCACTCGTATCGCTGTTTGTTCTTCTTGCTGCTATTGCGTCAAGCTCATCGATGAATATTATCGACGGCGACTTTTCCTTGGCAAGCTGGAACACCTCTCTGACCAGCCTCGCACCCTCTCCAATGTACTTCTGAACGAACTCGCTGCCCACAACTCTTATGAAAGTGGCCTTGGTCTGATTCGCGACTGCCTTGGCAAGCAGAGTTTTGCCAGTTCCCGGTGGGCCGTAGAGCAGCACGCCCTTGGGTGGCTCTATCCCAACCTCTGTGAAAAGCTCTGGCTTCAGCAGTGGTAGCTCTACAGCTTCCCTGATTTCCTCTATCTGGACATCAAGACCTCCAATGTCTTCATAGCTGACCTCTGGTCTCTCCTCAACCTCAAAGCCGTAAACCATCGGGTCCTTGGAGGTTGGTAGGATATTTACTATGGCCAGAGTTTGCTGGTTGAGGGCGACTCTCGCACCCGGCTTGAGTTCTTCTTCATTTATGTATTGAGAGGTATTTACAACGAATTTTGGTCCGGTCGAGCTTTTTACAACAACTCTCCCGTCTTCGAGGACATCTGAAATTACACCTACAAGTAATGGCGGTGAGCGTAATCTTTCAACCTCACTTCTGAGTCTTCTTACTTCTCTTTCGTATCTTATTCTTTCGCTTTCTATAAACCTCTTTTCATCTTCTAATCGGCGATAAAGCTCCCTAAGCTTGTAGTAATCTTCCTCCAGTTTCTTCAACTTTTCCAGGAGATATTGTATCTCGCTATCACCCATATTTTATCCCTCAATCATTATTTTCTTCCTTTACCGTTCCGGAAGTCTCCAAATACATATATATCACTCATCATATAAGAACTTGTTGCTGGTGAGTGAAATGAACTGCGAAATCTGCGGCAGAGAGATTAAGGGAAAAGGCTTCAAGATTGTCGTCGAGGGTAGTGAGGTAACGGTCTGCAGTTCTTGTAGACAATACGGGACTGAGAAAAAACCTTCTGTAGCTTCCCAGCCGGGAGCGAGGAGGGTCGTTCTTAAAAAGAAGAGGGCTTCAACAAAAATAGAGTTTACGGAGGAGCTTGTAGAGAATTTCCACCTTATTATCAAACGCGAAAGGGAGAAGAGAGGATGGAGCCAGGAGCAACTCGCCAAGAAGATTCAAGAGAAAGAGTCGTTGATAAAGAAGATTGAGAACGCCGAAATAACACCGGAACCTGAAGTTGTGGAAAAGCTGGAGAAGCTCTTCAACATCAAGCTCAGAGAGCAGGTTCCCGAAATCAAAATTGAGAAGGGCAAAAGTCTCGTCCCGACACTCGGTGACATTGTTGTGGTGAAGAGGAAAAAGAAATAATTTAAGCCCAACACTTCAACTGGTAGCATGTACAACTTCATTTACATAACTGCCCCTTCACTGGAGGAGGCAGAGAAAATAGCGAAGAGACTCCTTGAGAAAAAACTCGCGGCATGTGTAAACATTTTCCCGATTAAATCTTTCTTCTGGTGGGAGGGTAAGATAGAAGCTGCCAACGAATTTGCATTGATTGTCAAAACAACCACCGAGAAGTTCGCCGAAGTTAGGGATGAAGTTAAGGCTGTTCACAGCTACACAACTCCCTGCATATGCACAATACCCATAGAGAGAGGGCTCAAAGAGTTCCTCGAGTGGATAGAAGAGACAGTCGAATGAGGAGGGTCGGAACATACGGTGGAAGGAAATTGATAGAATACAATCAGGAGCGCTGGAACACACTCGCAGAGAAGAGAGAGAGGGCAAAAGAGGTAATGGAGGCACTACTGTCCTTCGGGATAGACAGTGTTGTTTACGGTAGCGTTGCGAGGGGAGACGTTAATGAGAAAAGCGACGTTGACATCTTCATTCCGGAAATAATACCATCTTACAAGGTCGAGGTCGCTCTCGACGGTTTTGAGGTTCTTGAAAAAAGAATTGTCCAGGCAACTCCAAACTACGCCATAAAGGGGGAGCTTGTTCTCTCCGACAACACCACCGTGAGCTTTCCAATGGTCAGGATGAGGGAGAGGGAAATGGACTTCTACAGGTTTGGAGGTTGCATCGACTACAATGGCCTGGTGGAGAACCGGAGAGTGCCGGGTGTGGATAAAAGACTCGTCCTCATCATCCCAACCGGAAACGGACATCGTGAAATCCCTCTCACGGATATGCATCCAAGCAGCGTGGCAAGGATGCTTGGCGTATCGATTGAAATCGTGGTTGAGAGGATAAGAGTGCTGACAAGGAGAAGGGAAGTTGGGAGAACCGGAGTCTTTCTTTGCGAAACAATTCCGTCATCCGAGTGCTTCGAACAGGCTTTGAAGGAGATAGCTTCGAGGAACCCTGCTGTAAGGAGAAGGCTCTATTAACCAAACTTTTTGCTTAACTTTATCGCATTAAGTAGTGTTAAAGTATATACGATGAGCAGGGCGACCAGAACCACCATCGAGGCTATTGCTACCGCGGTGTAGTCATTCATTCCCGTTCACCTCCATTTTCTCCTTTATTTCCGAAATTTTCGAATCGAGAAGGAAATATGAAATGTAGAGCAAGATGAAAGCTATAATCATAACACCCAGCAGCATCCCCCTCTCCGCATCAAAGCTAACCTCGAAAGGTTTTGGGTGGAGAGGGGAGAGAAGAGATGAAAAGTAGCTCATCGGAACTGTCACGAACGCGAATATCGAATATATCGCCGAGTATCTCGCCTTAACTGCATAATCATCTATGCTCGCCCTCAAACCAAAGTAAGCTGCGTAGGCAAACCAGAGAACGAGAACGAATGTTTCTCTTGGATCCCAGTTCCAGTAACTTCCCCATGCAACCTTTGCCCATATCGACCCGCTTATCAGGGCTGCGGTGATCATGGCGAAACCGAATTTGGCGGAGCTCACAGCCTGCACATCTCTGCGGTAGTTTTCGCCCCTCAAAAAAGCGATTGAAAAAACAAGCGTTACTGCAAAGGCCAAGAAAGCAGAAACTGCAGCGGGGACGTGAAAGTATATGATCCTGTAATTTTCAGCTATTGTTGCTGATGGGAGAGGAAGGAGAGTGAATGCCTTGAAAACACCGTAAATGAGCATTACAAAGCCGGAGAAAAAGCACAAAGCCGAAACTTTCGACCACATGATTGGCCTTGGATATCTTGTAGTTTAAGCTTTTCCCTACTGTTTCCATGAGACGGCAAAGTAAACCAGTGATGCGATGGCTGCAGCGACAGCTCCAGAAGGAATGCTGAAGAAGAATGATGTTAACAGGCCCAGATAAAGGCTTGAAAGGGCCAAGATGAAGGAAATCACGAATACGGACGAAAGACTTCTCCCAAGAATTCTGGCAGTTGATGAAGGCGCGATAAAGATTGAGAATACCAGAATGGCTCCAACTGCCTTCAATGCCGTTACGACTGAAACTGAGATTAAAGCGATAAGCATGAAATCGTAAAGGTAGACATTCAGGCACATTGCTTCAGCACCTGAAGGGTCGAAGGATATGAAGAGGAACTTGTGATAAAAGAAAGAGACTGCGAGAAGCACGAAAGCTGTTGAGATAGTTACGATGGCGAAGTCATCTACAGTTAAAAGAAGAATATCCCCGAAAAGAAACTGCCAGGCGTTTGATGCTGAATTTCTTGTCAACGAGATGAATATCGCTGCCAGAGCCATGGACAGAGAGAAGGCTGTTGCAATGCCAACGTTCACATCCCCCTTCCTTGCTGCCTTCGCAGAGAGAAGGGCAAAGAAGAGCGCGGCAGTCAAAGCGAGCAGGAAGTAGTGGGCGTTAATACCAATCGAGTTTAGAAAGAGCGCCAGAGCCACTCCGGCCAGCGCAGAATGGGCAGAACCTGCGACGAGGAAGGATGCTCTTCTGAATACTGTAAGAGTTCCAGCCACTGATGCGTTAAGAGAGATGAGCAGTGATGCGATTAAGGCTCTCAAAATGAGTTCATCCATGGTAATCACCGTAAAGCGGATGTGTGTAACCTTCCTCACAAACCACGATTGGTATGGATGTACCGTACGCTTTTACAATATTCTCTTCGGAAAAAACCTCATTTGGTTTTCCTACGGCCACTACTCTTCTGTTCAGCAACACAACTCTGTCAATGTTGTGCAGCAGGGGGTTGATATTGTGCACAACCGCCACTATCGTCTTACCTCTGGAACTCATCTCGGCAAGCACTTCTACAATTTTCTCTTGGGAAAGAACGTCAACACCGTTAAAGGGTTCATCGAGCAGTAAAATTTCAGGGTCAGACAGCAGAGCTCTTGCGAGAAGGACCTTCTGCTGTTGTCCCCCGCTTAGCTCGCTGAAGAGCTTGTCGGAAATATTTTCCAATCCAACGATTTTAAGAGCTTTTCGAACGCTTTCCTCACCGACTTTCTTCCCTTTTGCCAGCATTGGAAGCTTCACGACTTGAGAGATGGTGAGGGGCGCTTCAAGATGAATTTCCTCTCTCTGGGGAAGGTAGCCAACCTTATCAACGAATTTATCTCTCTCCTCGTATGCATTAAAACCGAGAACCTTAACAGTTCCTTTTTTCGGCCTCAAAAGGCCGAGAGTTAGCTTAAGCATCGTGCTCTTTCCCGCTCCGTTGGGGCCAAGTATAGCAACGAACTCTCCCCTCCCTATCTCCAAATTCAAATCGCTCAAAACTTCTTCGGAGTTGTAGGAGAAGCTTACATCCTGAAACTCAATAGCCTTCACGTTCTCACCTTGATCACAGCAATGATAAGGGCTTCAACGATGCAGAGGACTGAGAGAACGTATATCCAGACGCTGTCACTGCTGCACTCAGAATGGCTTGTTGCGTAAGCGATTCTTGCAGCGTTAGAAATCAGCATGGTGTCGTAGGCAATATCTCCAGACGAGAACTTCACCCACGCTATTCTGGCATTGGTGCCTTTAACCAGCTCCTCTGCCAGTTCTTCTCCTTTTCCACCTTTCATAAACTCTGGAACGATTATTCCTCTGTATTCTCCTTTATTGAGCTTCTCTTTTATCTCTGTCAGCTCCTTTGCACTCGCAGCTCCTGCACCTTCTGAGATAAGAACTGCCGCGACGCTCAAGTCATAAGTCTTGGCTATGTAGCAGACTCCCGGAACCATGGCAACGTACTTCTTTCCTGCTTCTCCCTCTGCAATCTTTTTAGCTTCTTTTTCAGCTTCCTCAACTCTTTCAACAAATGCTTCGTAGTTCTCTTCAAACTGCTCTTCTTTCGCAGGATACATCTCTGAAAGCCTGTTTTTAACTGCATTTGCTATCCCAATTACGTTCTCAGGTAGCATCCAGTAACCGTGCGGGTTTTTCTCGAATCCGGGAAAGTCGCAAAGTTTTGCATTGTAATCCTCAAAGTCAAGAGTGTTCGAAAACTCGCTGGCAATCTTTTTTTCAAAATCGAGCAGTTCTGAATTTGCAAGAACGATTAGTTCAGCACTTTTCAACCTCTCAATATCTTCCACAGTAAGGCTGAATGCATGAGGATCGGAGCCTGGAGGGAGCAGGCTGTAAACTTCAAACTCCTCGCCTGCAACTGCTTCGACTATTGGCCTGAAATCTGCCACAGTGACGACTATTGTTGACGCTTCAGCCGTGCTGACGAGAAGAAGCGTGAGTGCAGCAAGCAGTGCAATTCTCACCCTTACACCTCCGGGATTTTCTTTCCACATGGGCAGACCTTCCTGTCCCCATATCTCGCTTCGAGAGCTTCGACAAAGCTGCTACCTGCAACCATACCTATCTTCTCAGCTTCTCTGCAAAAATCCTCAACACCAAGTTCTGCAAGCAGACATTCTATGAGCCTGTGCATTCTTATAGCTTCTTTGGCTTTCATCTCGCCTTTTTCGTTAATAAGTAGTCCTTTTTTCGGAACGTAAACACCATAACCAGCTTCAGACAACTCATTCAGCATTTTATAAGCTGTGGATTTCGAAATACCCAGTTCTTCAGCAACCTGAGTCGGGCCTATGACAGCCATACCTCTTTCGAGAGCGCTGTAAACAGCTCTGAATATAGCCTCTGTTTTAACATCGAACTTCGTTCGCACAACGAACAGGTTTGCACTCGCAATTTATATTTAACGGATGATGCAACGCAAAGCATGGCAAAAATTTATCGTGATGTGGATGCGGATTTGAAGTACCTTGAAGGCAAAACGGTTTGCATAATCGGCTACGGAAGCCAGGGACACGCACACGCCCTGAACCTGAAGGATTCAGGCGTTAATGTGGTCGTCGGGCTCCCTGAGTGGGACAAGGCAACCTGGGAAAAGGCCGAGAAAGACGGCATGATTGTTAAAAAGCTGAGTGAGGCTGCAGATGGTGCTGATGTTATTGCAATGCTTATTCCGGACATGGTTCAACCTGCAGTGTACAGAGAACATATTCAGGACAAGCTGAAGGAAGGAGCAATGCTGATGTTTGCCCACGGCTTCAACATCCACTACAACCAGATAGTCCCGCCAGAATATGTTGATGTGGCAATGGTGGCACCAAAGGGTCCTGGACCGCTTGTGAGAAGGATGTATTTGGAGGGTAAGGGCGTGCCATCATTGGTTGCGGTGGAACAGAACTATACTGGCAAGGCCCTCGAAGTCGCTCTTGCATATGCTAAAGGAATCGGAGCAACAAGGGCAGGAGTGATTGAGACCACCTTCAAGGAGGAGACCGAGACAGACCTCTTTGGAGAGCAGGTTGACCTCTGCGGTGGAGTGGCAGAGATGATAAAGATGTCCTTTGAAACCTTGGTTGAGGCGGGCTACCAGCCAGAAATAGCCTACTTTGAAGTTCTTCACGAGCTGAAGCTCATAGTTGACCTGATCTACGAGGGTGGAATCTACAACATGTGGAGTGCCGTGAGCGAGACCGCGAAGTACGGAGGAATGACAAGAGGAAAGAGAATCTTCACCGAGCAGACAAGAGAGGAGATGAGAAGAATTCTGAAAGAAATTCAGACGGGAGAGTTTGCGAGAGAGTGGATTCTCGAAAACGTGGCCGGAAGGCCTGTCTACAACAAACTGCTGCAGATGGAGAGAGAGCATCCGATAGAAAAGGTTGGAAAAGAGCTGAGGGCAATGATGCCCTGGCTCAAGAAGGACTAATAAACCTCAGCTTTCCCTACAAGCTCCTTTAACAAATTTTTTATAAATCTGCAGTTGTCGCTTTCACTCATAGCGTCGTTGGAGAATATATCTGCCGAAAAGAAGGCCATGTTGTCCTTTCTAACTCCGAAAATTACGTTTTTGCCAGTCCTGAAGGTTATATCTCCAAGCAGAACCTTGGTGTTTCTGTTTCCGTTGAGGATTGCCTCACACTCCTCATCCACCTCCATGTGGTGAGGGTTAAGGAGCTTTATCACGTCAACGCCCCTGAAGTACTCCAGCCTCCCCCTCATTGCCGAGGCGTTGAGTTCAAGAAAATCTGCGACTGCCAGAAGGTCTTCTGAAAGGCGAATGGGAGCGTAGTTGTTTGTTACATGGAAAACCAGAATTTTGCTTTTTGCAAGCCTGGAAATTGCAGGTACTTCAGAGAACTCCAGTGGTTTGAGGAAAAAGATAATTTCGTAGGTGAATTCTATTTTGCTCAACTCTGCTATATCTGTTGAAATCTGCCCCGTATAATCTACGTGGTAATCATTTATCAGACATTCCTCAAGCTCCTTGTAGCGATGCCACTCGCTATCCTCGGCAACTATCAGAACGGATAGCATGCTTTATCATCCGAACATTGCTACAAATGCCTTTCCAAGTTCGGTCAGATAAATGCTCAAATTCTTTCCCTTTCTTTCGGTAACAACAAGCCCGTCTTCTTCAAGGCCGTTGAGGTGGTAGCTCATTCTTGCCCTCTGGGCCATGTACTTCTTTTGCTCCTCAAGTTTTCCTTCCACAAGCTCAATGAGCTTGTTTATGGAATCAACACTACCTCCTTCTCTCTCAAGGGCTCTCAAAATTTCGAGCTTGTCCTCATTGACCTTCTTTATGGGTGGGGTTGGTATTTCGACGACAGAATCACCTTTCTTGGTGTATATCCTGCCTTCAGAAATCTGGGCCGAAATAAAACAGGCGAGACAGGTAAGTTTGCTCGAATCCGTTATGTTGAAAAGCACAGTATTTCCTGCATCAACTTCCTTTCTTACAGTTTTGAGTATATTTACGACAGCATCATATACGCCATCGCTCTTCAGCTCAAGAGTCTCTACTTCAACCAGAGAACTCAGTGTATTTTTCACTTCATCAACGTATTTCTTTGCCTCATCCTTGTCAAATATTAGGTATGCTTTATGAATTGGATGCCCGCTCATTTTCACACTGTCAACAATTTCACCAGTGTTTGATTCAACTGAAATAACATGTACGAAACTTACCATAGCACTGAAAAAGTTTTGTTGTTTAAAAAATTTTCTATTATTAGAGTCTCAGAGTTTACAATAGAGTTGCAAAAGCAATACTAAAAAGTAGTTGACAAAGCCATGCAAAGGCTCATCCCCAATCTATGCCTGAGACCGGCTCAATCGGCGCGGGCGATTAGTGACCGCGGGCTGAACGGCTCGCCGAAGCTCGCCGCTTACACCCCGGTCCTATCAACCCCGTCTTTTACGGGAGCCCTTAATGGGCGGCTCTTTTCGGGGGCGGTTTCAGGCTTAGATGCTTTCAGCCTTTAACCGCGTGGCGCGTAGCTGCCCGGCAATGCCCTGCCGGACAACCGGTAAACCAGTGGCGCCGGAGGTTCGTTCCTCTCGTACTAGAACCTCCTTCCCCTCAGCCGCCCTGACACCCCCGTTAGATAGCAACCGACCTGTCTCACGACGGTCTAAACCCAGCTCACGATCCCCTTTAATAGGCGAACAACCTCACCCTTGGCCGCTGCTGCACGGCCAGGATGGGGAGAGCCGACATCGAGGTAGCAAGCCCCCGGGTCGATATGTACTCTCGCCGGGGACAACTCTGTTATCCCTGGGGTAGCTTTTCTGTCGTCACCCGGCCTCACCAAAAGGCCAGGGTGGTTCGCTAGGCCCGCCTTTCGGCTCGTGAACCCTTATTTTGCGGGTTCACGTCAGGCCGGCTTTTGCCCTTGCACTCTACGGCGGATTTCTGACCCGCCTGAGCCGACCTTTGGGCTCCCCCGATACCTTTTCGGGGGAGTGGCGCCCCACCCAAACTGCCCACCTACCGATGTCCCGGCAAAGCCGGTTAGCTCCACAGCTGGAGGTGGGCGGTGTCTCATCGACGGCTCCACCCCGCCCGGAGACGGGGCTTCGAAGCCTCCCGCCTACCCTGCGCACCCCCAGCTGTGGAGCAACGGCAGGCTGCAGTAAAGCTCCACAGGGTCTTCGCTTCCCAACGGGGGTCCCCAGACTCTTCACTGGGATGTCGGGTTCGCCGGCTTCCGGCCGGGGACAGTGGGGGAGTCGTTAATCCGTTCATGCAAGCCGCCAATTAAGCGGCAAGGTATTACGCTACCTTAAGAGGGTCATAGTTACCCCCGCCGTTTACGGGCCCTTCGCCCGGTTGTACCCGGGTTTCAGGTACCCGCACTGGGCAGGACTCAGGGGCTGTACAAACCGTTACCGGGTTGCAGCCCCCTGTGTTTTTAGTAAACAGTCGCTCCCCCCTTGTCACTGCGACCTGCGGTCTGCTAAACCGCAGGCACCCCTTCTACCGAGGATACGGGGCTAATTTGCCGAATTCCCTCGGCCGGAATGTTCCGCCACGCCTTAGGCTCCTAACCCAGGGCACCTGTGTCGGTTCTCGGTACGGTCCAACTGCCCCCCTTTTCACGGGCCCCAGGAGTCGGCCGACTTACGCCATCACGCCTTCACCCCCTTCTCTCCATTACGGATCTCCGGGGACTTCAGCGCTTGGACACCCCTGGCGAAGGTGCCCGGCCTATCCCGAGGCGTCGGGTGCCATAACGGCAGCGGGCAGCGGTGCGGGAATATTAACCCGCTTCCCTTTTCCCCCGCGTCGAGTTACGAGCCGGGTTAGGACCGACTAACCCACGGCTGACGAACATTGCCGTGGAACCCTTGCCCTTCCGGCGGTCGGGATTCTCACCCGACTATGCTGCTACTACCGCCAGGATATTCGTTACCGACGGCTCCACCCGAGCTCACGCCTCAGGCTTCTGCGCCATCGGCACGCCCCCCTACCGGATCTCCTTTCGGCGCCCCGGGGTATCGGCGGCCGGCTTGAGCCCCGTCCATTTTCGGCGCCCCGAGTCTCGGCGGGTGAGCTGTTACGCACTCTTTAAAGGATGGCTGCTTCTAAGCCTACCTCCCCGCTGTCTTCGACCCGGGACCTCCTTTATCGTTTACACTTAGCCGGCACTTAGGGGCCTTAACCCCGGTCTGGGTTGTCTCCCTCTCGGACAGGGAGCTTACCCCCCTGCCCTGACTCCGCCCATCTACGGCGGCGGTGGATTCGGAGTTTGACAGGAGGGCGAGGGTGTCACCCCCCGGATCCTCCTATCAGTGCTCTACCCCACCGCCAACCTCCGGACGGGTCATACTGCGGTATGTCTCGGGGGGAACCAGCTATCCCCGGGCTCGATTGGACTTTCACCCCTAGACGGGGGTCAGAGGAGCGATTTGCACATCAACACCCCTGCGGGCCTCCACGGCGCTTTCGCACCGCTTCACCCTGCCCCCGCCTAGATCGCCCGGCTTCGGGTCGTACGGTAGGGACTACGGGCGAGCACACCCCGCCCCTCGCGAAAGCTGCGGGCTGTCGGTTTCCCTCCGGCTTCGGAGTTTCACCCCTTAGCCTCGCCCCTACCGTACACTCCCTGGCCCGTTCTTCAGAACGTACGCAGTGACTCCGGCATGTCCCGGCTCGTACTCGCACCTCTCGGCGCTTTCCTTTGCCGGGATTACCTTTCGAGCCACTGCTCACTATCCCCGGCCGATTTCAGGCTCTTTTCACTCCCCTTCTTGGGGTTCTTTTCAGCTTTCGGTCACCCTACTATTGCGCTATCGGACTCGGGACGTATTTAGCCTTGGGGGTTGATGACCCCCAGCTTCCCGCGAGAATTCCAACCCGCGGTACTCAGGATACCCCACCTTGTAACCGTGGAACTTACGCCTACGGGGCTATCACCCTCTACGGCGGGCCGTTCCAGACCACTTCGGCTTCGTTCCACGGCATTAGGCAGGGTCCTACAACACCACATCCATCCTGCCTTACGGCAGGATGTTCGGTTTGGGCTGTGCCGCTTTCGGTCGCCCCTACTCACGGCATCGCGTTTGCTTTCTTTTCCTGCGGGTACACAGATGTTTCCTTTCCCCGCGTTCCCGCTCCAAACGGAGCGTCCCCGAAGGGACAGGATATCCCATTCGGGAATCCCGGGTTCTAAGGCTCCTTGCGCCTCCCCCGGGCTTTTCGCAGCTTGGCACGCCCTTCGTCGGCGCCCGAGCCGAGCCATCCACCGGCCGGGATATTCGCCGGTAGAGCCGGTCCCAGATTGCATTTGGGGACGAACCTCTGCACGGCTTCACCTGGGCAAGTTTGCCCATCAACCCTTCCCCGACGACTTTCATCGCCGGGTGCACGCAATAATGGACTCGGCGGGATTTGAACCCGCGGCCTCCGCCTCGCGAAGGCGGCGCTCTCCCGCTGAGCTACGAGCCCATGGGCTTGCCAGCATATGAGCCCGGCAGGCGAAGGCTGGAATGCACCTTTAGGAGGTGATCCAGCCGCAGATTCCCCTACGGCTACCTTGTTACGACTTAGCCCCCCTCGCGGACCCTGGGCTCGAGGATGCCCTACGGACACCCCCTCGCCCCTGGCCCACTCGGGTGGCTTGACGGGCGGTGTGTGCAAGGAGCAGGGACGTATTCACCGCGCCATTTTGAGGCGCGATTACTACGGATTCCAGGTTCACGAGGGCGAGTTGCAGCCCTCGATCCCAGGTTAGACCGGGTTTAGGGGATTACCTACCCCTTTCGGGGTCGGTACCCATTGTCCCGGCCATTGTAGCCCGCGTGTAGCCCGGGGGATTCGGGGCATACGGACCTGCCGTTGCCCGCACCTTCCTCCGGCTTAGCGCCGGCAGTCCCCCCAGTGTGCCCGGCTTCCCCGAAGGGAACCGCTGGCAACTGGGGGCGCGGGTCTCGCTCGTTGCCTGACTTAACAGGATGCTTCACAGTACGAACTGACGGCGGCCATGCACCACCTCTCAGCTAGTCTGGTAAGGTCTTCAGCCCGACCTTCATCCCGCTGTCTCCCCCGGTAAGCTTCCCGGCGTTGAATCCAATTAAACCGCAGGCTCCACCCGTTGTAGTGCTCCCCCGCCAATTCCTTTAAGTTTCAGCCTTGCGGCCGTACTCCCCAGGCGGCGGGCTTAACGGCTTCCCTTCGGCACCGGGCGAGCTCGAAGCTCGCCCGACACCTAGCCCGCATCCTTTACAGCCAGGACTACCCGGGTATCTAATCCGGTTCGCTCCCCTGGCCTTCGTCCCTCACCGTCGGACCCGTTCCAGCGGGGCGCCTTCGCCACTGGCGGTCCCCCTGGGATTATAGGATTTCACCCCTACCCCAGGGGTACCCTCCGCCTCTCCCGGTCCCAAGGCCCGCAGTATCCCCAGCAAGCCCCACGGTTGAGCCGTGGGATTTCGCCAGGGACTTACGGGCCCGGCTACGGACGCTTTAGGCCCAATAATAGCGGCCACCACTCGGGCCGCCGGTATTACCGCGGCGGCTGCCACCGGCCTTGCCCAGCCCTTATTCCCGGAGCTCTTTACACTCCGGAAAAGCCGTGGCGATGCCACGGCACTGGGGGTCCCCCCGTCGCGGTTGCCCGCATTGCGGAGGTTTCGCGCCTGCTGCGCCCCGTAGGGCCTGGACCCGTGTCTCAGGGTCCATCTCCGGGCTCCTGCTCCCACAGCCCGTACGGATCTTCGGCTTGGTGGGCCGTTACCCCACCAACAACCTAATCCGCCGCAGACCCATCCTCGGGCGCTAAGCGCTTTCGGAGATGGGACATTCCAGTACCCATCCCCTATGGGGGATTAGCCCCAGTTTCCCGGGGTTATCCCCCACCCGAGGGCAGGTTGTCCACGTGTTACTGAGCCGTCCGCCGGTGCTTGCATCCCCGAAGGGATGCAAGCCCCTAGACTCGCATGGATTAGTCCCAGCCGGATAGCAGCGGCCTCTGGCAGGATCAACCAGAATTGGCGGGGGCTAAAGCGGTGAATACATCCCTCGCCTGCCGGTTTACTCTGCTGGCAAGCCCACATCAGACCGCATTTCACCTGCGGTCCTCCCACAATATACCGTGGGTAGGAAGGCTTCCCCTCATCACGGGCTTACGCCCTTTCGGGGCACTTGCCGGACCCACGGTTTTTCGCTCTTGGCAACATCTTATTTGGTTTTTAGGTTTATAAGGCTTTTGCTCAAGCCTTCACCTTTAACCAACCTGTGTGATGTAAATAGCTCCCGCATCAATCGATATTTAAGACTTTTGGCCATTTTTAGATGAATCTTTTCGTGATTTTTTCTGTAAGATGAGCTCAAGATACGACTCTCTGATACTGTCCTCCCTTGAGTAGCCGAGCTGCTCAGCAATATGAAAAACTTTCTCCTTCACCCCCAAATTCTCGGCCTCAATCTCAATTTCAACAAACTTTCCTAAGTCCTCCACCTCATCAACGCAGATTATGGCATCTCCAAAACCATAGATTTTCCTGAACTTCTTAACCTCGGCAACAGGTTTGAATCCGAGCCTCTCAAGAATCCTTCTCGCTGATTCAAAATCTTTCACTTTGAGCTTAATTTCCTCCCTGCTTTTGGTTTCTGCATCAACTTTGGGACCTTTGTAGGTTAGGGTTATCCCCTCAACATCTCTCCTTATCCTGATTGCTTCATCGGTCTGGGCAAAATCCCTGCATGGATGAGCGAAGTAAACGTCATGCTCGTGTTTTTCTATGATTAGTTCTGCTATTTCTCTGACTTTCTCCTCCACACCTTCGACGTATGGGAACTTTGCCTCAACCTCCATCTCAATCTTTTTATACCCGCCCCTTGGGGCTTAAAAAGGTGGTGTTAATGATATCGGATGGTGACTTCATCAGGCTCAGCTATACCGCGAAGCTTGAAGACGGGACGATTGTCGATACTACAGACGAAGAGGTGGCAAAAGAGCATGGGATATACAACGAGAACGCCAGATACGGAGACATCTACGCTGTGATAGGGAAAGGACATATCCTGCCGGGACTTGAGGAGGACATCAAGGGCAAGGAAGTGGGGTACAAAGGGACAGTTGAAATCCCTCCGGAAAAGGCGTTCGGTGAGTACAACCCAGAGCTAAAAGACACCTTCAGCATAAACAGGTTCAAGGAGAGGCCAGAGATTGGGCAGAGGGTTAGAATCGGAGACAGAATTGGAACGGTTGAAAGAATAGTGGGAAGGAGGGTAATAGTTGACTTCAACCACCCCCTTGCAGGCAAGAAAATCGTATTCGAGTACGAAATCAAGGAAAAGCTTGAAAAGCCGGAGGATAAAATCAAAGCCCTCTTCGTCATCCATACAGGCATCGACGTCAAGGATGTCAAGATTGAGGGCGAGAAGGCCATTGTTGAGGTCTCAAGTGACGTTTACCTGAACCAGCTCTTTCTCATCGGCAGATACAGAGCCGTGAAGGAAATATTTGAGGCAACGGACGTTAAGGAAATCGAAATCGTTGAAAGATTTGAGAGAGAGCAGGAACTGCTAAAGCTCGGAGAGGAACTCAAGGAGACAGAGAAAGAAGCAAGTGAGGAAAAAGAGGGATCCAGGAGTGAAGAGAAAGAAGAATCAAAGGAGGAGGCTTAAGCCCCCTCTTTTAACCTTTATTCCTCCTCAACACCAAAAACTGATTCGTAAAGCAGCTCTACAATATCAACGACCTTCACATCAGCTTTTCTGACTTTTGCGGCATCCTCAAGCATCATCAGGCAGAATGGGCAAGCTACTGCGAGAACGTCGGCAGCCACTATGCCCACCTCATCTACCCTCTTGAGGGAAGGTCTGAACTCCACGTCTCTAACAATGTTGCCTCCTCCAGCTCCGCAGCAAAGGGAGTTCTCACGATTTCTCAGCATCTCGACAAGCTCAACACCGGGAATTGCTTTAAGAGCCTCTCTTGGTTCATCATACAGCCCGTTGTACCTTCCCAGATAGCACGAGTCGTGAAAAGCGACTCTCGCCTCGATTACCTTCCTGAACCTCAAACTCGCATCCTGAATCGCCTTAAGCAGAACTTCGGAAATGTGATAGACCTCAAGCCCGTAATCGTTTTTGAAGGTGTTGTAGCAATGCGGAGAGATTACAATGACTTTCTTCACACCATACTCCTCAAAAACAGCCTGGTTTTCCTCCTTAAGCAGTTCAAAAAGTCCCTCCTCTCCGACAGCCTTGACATCGTTACCGCAGCAGCCCTCCTCCCTCAGAATGGCGAAGTTTACCCCAGCAGCCTCCAGCAGTTCTCCAGCTTTCCTCGCAACCTCCGCAATCCTTTCATCAACAACCCCGCAGCCTGCAAAGAAGAGATAGTCGAACTCTCCTTCATCGGCAAACCTGAACTTGCCCTGATGCCACTCTCTCTTCTTTGCCTTCCCCACTCCAAAGGGGTTGGCGAACTTCTGAATGCTCTCAAGCATCTCCCTCACATCTCCCGGAACTCTGCCTGTCTCTATAACCCTGCTCCTCGCCTCAACAATCAAATCTGTGATAGGTATTCCCCTCGGACATCTATCCTGACAAACGTGGCAGGTGGTGCAGTTCCAGAGCTCCTCGCTCCAGAACTCTCCCTTGGAAATATAGCGCGCTATGAGCTTTCTGACGTTCATGGTGTATCGCATGCTGCAGGATGAGCTGCACACTGCACACTGCATGCAAGCGGTGAGAGAAACCATAGTTTAACCTAAACCTTCTAAATAAAACAGTTACTTTTCCACTATTCTTTCCAGCCTTCTGACAGCCTGCCTCAAGTCGTCATGATTGTCAAAGTAGAGGGTTCTGACGGAAAAAATCCCCGCTCCCTTCAGCCTTATGACTTTTTTCTCTTCATCCACTTCAAATCCCTTGATCTTTTTCAGGTTGGTCTTGAAGGGTTTGTAGTAAACGTAATCTCCCTCGATGTAGTAATGCCTCGGCTTTCCAAGGGTTATGATGGCATAGAGAGAGACGAAAAATGCGAAAAATGCTGCAACTATAAGCGATTTCCCAAGTTCTGCCCCAGTAGCTATTTTGTAGGCTGTGAAGCCAAATCCTGCAGCAATTATTAGCAAAACAAAGATTAACCATTTTCTCCTTGCTGCGGGGTTGTTCAGGGCCCGGTAAGTCCAGATCAAGTTCCGCACCTCCAGTCACTCAAATACCTGATTTGTTCCTCAGTCAATTCGTCAATCTCCACTCCCATCGATTCGAGCTTCATTCTCGCAACCATCCTGTCGAGCTCTTCAGGCAGTCTGTAAACCCTTCTTTCCAGCTTTTCCCAGTTTTCAGCGATGTACTTGGCAGCAAGCGCCTGATTGGCGAAACTCATGTCCATAACTTCGACAGGATGACCATCGGCAGCAACAAGGTTTACCAGCCTCCCCTCTGCAAGCAAATAAACCCTCTTCTCTCCCAAATCGTACTCGGTAACGTACTTCCTCGCCTCCCTCTTCGCCTTTGCCATTCTTTCAAGTGCCGGAATATCAATCTCCACATTAAAGTGTCCTGCGTTGGCGAGTATCGCTCCATCCTTCATCCTTCTTATGTGCTCCTCCCTGATAATGTCCCTGTTGCCGGTAGCCGTGATGAAGATGTCTCCAATCTTCGCCGCTTCCTCCATTTTCATAACTCTGAATCCATCCATCACTGCTTCCAGCGCCCTGATCTCGTCAACCTCAGTAACAACGACATTTGCTCCCATTCCTCTTGCCCTCATTGCTACTCCTCTGCCACACCATCCGTAGCCTGCAACAACCACAGTCTTGCCTGCCATCAGCAGATTTGTGGCCCTGATTACTCCATCAATTGCAGACTGACCCGTACCGTAGCGGTTGTCAAACAGGTACTTCGTGTAGGCGTCGTTAACAGCTATAACGGGGAACTTCAGCACCCCCTCCCTCTCCATAGCCCTGAGCCTTATCACTCCCGTCGTTGTTTCTTCACTCGCTCCTTTCACGTTCTCAGCGTAGCTCTCCATCTCTCCATGCAGGAGAAAGATGAGGTCAGCACCGTCGTCAATTACGATGTCTGGCCTTATCCTTATCACGTTTCTCAATGCTTCGTAATATTCGTCAACATCCATTCCCCTCTTTGCAAAGCATGCAATCCCGATTTCTCTCAGAGCATCGGCCACGTCATCCTGAGTGCTCATCGGATTGCAGCCTGTAATCGCAACCTCCGCTCCTGCATCGACAAGGGTTTTAACCAGAACAGCAGTCTTTGCCTCCACATGCAGAGCCATTCCCACCTTAAAACCTTCTAACGGTCTCTCCTTCCTGAACTGGTCTCTGATTTTTCCCAGAACCTTCATGTAGCGCTCTGCCCACTCTATCTTCCTGAATCCCTCCATTTCTCACACCTTCCTCACGAACTCATCCAGCCTGTCTTCAAGCTCGGAGAGCCAGTCTATCCTTCCGGGCTTATACCTTTTCCTTACCTCCTCATCTCCCCTTATGATGCTATCAACAGCATCCGCAACTTCATCAACGCTCATTTCAGTCGTGTCTATCTCGTAAACCTCTCCAGCATGTTCAAGTGCCTCTACGAGGATTGCATCAAGCAACTCCGCCTCAACATTCTCCATTAGCTTCTCCTCACTCCATTTTCTTTCACTCAACCTTTCCTTCAGCACAGCGGGATTACATCTCAGAACGATTGCCAAATCCGGCTTTAAAAGGTGGGAGAGGTGTCCTTCAACAACCCCATCAAAATCCATCTTGGCGGCAAGCTTCTCAACATCTATAACAAGCTCCCCTTCCACTTCATCAACTACGCAGTCGTACTTTTTTGCCAGCTCAACAACGCTCGCAACTCCATACCCTCTCCTCCTTAACAGCTCTGCAACACTGCTCTTTCCCGTTCCGGGTGTGCCGGTTAAAGCAATCAGCATTCAAGCACCTCTTTCAACGCCTGTAGGAACATGTCGTTCTCATCAGGCTTTCCAACGGTAACGCGGATGTGGTTTTTGCAGCCAGCAAAATTACTGCAATCTCTCACTATCACTCCCCTCTTCAGAAGCTCCTCAGCAAAGTTCTTAACAGGACTTTCGAAAAAGAGGAAATTCGCCTGAGAAGGGGTAACTTCAACGCACTTCTTCAGCTCTCTGTACAGCCTCTCCCTCTCCGCCTTAATCTTCTCCACGCACTTTCGCATCCACTCAATATCGTCAATGGCTGCTTCTGCCGCCCTTGCGGCAGGAGTGGAGAGGGGGAAGGGAGTCATAGCAGCCTTAAATGGACTAACAAGCCATTCAGGCAGAAGAGCATACCCTATTCGAAGGTTCGCCAGTCCGAAAGCTTTGGAGAACGTTCTGGCAATAACAACATTTTCTGCATCTACGTCAATTGAGAAGTCGGAGAACTCCACGTAGGCTTCATCAATAAAAACGATTGCATCAGTTAACTGCACGATTTCTTCTATAATCTCAGCTTTCTCGGCATTTCCCGTAGGGTTGTTCGGATTACAGATGAGTATGAGTTTTGTTTTATTATTTATGACATCGAAAATCGACTCGTCGATCTGGTAGTTCTTCCCTCTCCTGACAATAACTTCCTTTCCACAGCTTAGCTTGGTGAGTATGTGGTAATAGGGGAAGCTCGGAATCGGAATTACAACCTCATCACCCTCGTCAATGAGAATTTTGAAGAGTGTTTCGAGAATCCCATCAATACCTGCGCCAATCACTATTCTTTCCACATCCCATCCGGTGTATTCAGAAATCTTCTCTCTTAACTCTCCGTAATCGGGATTTGGATAGATGTGCAGATCAGAATAGCTCCTGAAAGCCTCAATTGCTTTCGGACTTGGGCCGTAGGGATTCTCGTTTGAGGCGAGCTTTACGACTTTTTCAAGCCCGTATTTCCTCTTAACCTCCTCAATGCTCTTGCCGGGGATGTATTTGGAAAGCTCAACACACTTCCTCAGCAACCCTCTCACCGCACAACCTCAATCTGAACTATATCCCAGTCCTCGTCAACACCCTTCAGCGTTGAAACCAAAGCCTCGATAACTCTGCCGAAAACCTTGGTCACGAATTCGTTCATTTCAATGTCTTCCCCATCGACAACAAGCCTTACCTCCATCGTATCACCTCCTTAAAACTCTCCTTAAATCGCTTATAAAGTTCTTAATAACCTCTTCCGTGACATGGGGCATAACAACGAACCTGATTGCTTTGGGCTCTCTTATGGTTGAGATGACCCAGTTCATCCTGTAAAGCTCCTCCTTAAATCTCTCCGCTTCATCCGTTCTGAATGACACAACATTCATCACAGGTTCAATCACAGGCTCAAAGCCCAGAGCCCTCATCTCTTCGACGAGGATGCGCGTGTTCTTCAGACATGTTTTAACAACCTCCCTCATCCCATCAAAGCCGAGGGATTTGAGAACCGCATAAGCTGAAGCAACTCCCGTGCCAGGCCTCGTGCCGGTTAGTGTGCACTGAGTTTTTGAAGTCAGATAGGGAGTTTCAACTTCCAAGGCCCTCAAGTAGCTCTCATCTTTGAAAATAATCCCTCCAGCAGGAATTGTCGCCATCCCCATCTTGTGCGGGTCGATTGTTACGGACGATACGCCCTTATTCTGGAAATCGAACGGATATGGATCATCCATGAACGGTATTACAAGCCCTCCGAAGGCCGCATCAACATGAAGCTCCACCTGCCTCTCCTCCGCAAGCTTTGAGAGCTCCACTATGGGGTCGATCTGCCCAAGCTCGGTTGTTCCCGCTATACCAACAATTGCAACCGTGTTTTCATCCATCAAGTCCTCAACCTGCCCGACGTCAACCTTGTACTCCTCATCAACTCCTGCTCTCCTGATTTCTACCCTCAGAATGTCTCCGATTTTCTCAAACGAGAAGTGTGCGGTCTTTGGAATTACTATGTTGGGGTTATCCTTTCTTTGAACGTTCCTTGCAGCCCTTATCCCCTGAATGTTCGCCTCCGTCCCTCCAGAGCAGATGTAACCTGCAGGAGTTTTGCAGTGGAGGATTTCGCCAATCAGCTTCATCAGCTTGGCCTCAAGCTCAACTGTCCCCCTGAAAATACCCGGATCTCCGAGATTGGTTTCTATGAACATCCTGTGAGCCTCAACCGCAACTGGATGAGGTATAGTGCACATGGAGCTAAGAACTCTTGAGTAGGGAATGTCCTTTTCCCTGTAAGTCCTCAGCTCATCGATGACGTCCATGCCAAACCTCGGAAAAGTGTAATAAATACCTAACTAATGTAAGCTCGGTGAAGGTTGCGGTTCTCGTTGGAGGAGTGGGAAGGAGAATAGGCAAGGAAAAGACTGAAATCACGCTGTGCAGTAAGAAGCTCATTGAGTGGGCTCTGGAAAAGTATTCACCCTATCAAACCGTGTTCGTTTGCCGAGATGAGAAGCAGGCAAAAAAGCTCTCCTCAAGGTACGATGCGGAGTTTATATGGGATATCTATAAAAACGTTGGCTCAATTGCCGGAATTCATGCTGCCCTAAAACACTTAGGAAGCTGCGTTGTCACCGCAATAGACATGCCTTTCGTCAAACCCGCGGTTGTTGAGCATCTCTACAATGAAGGCAAAAGGCTAGGCTGTGATGCTCTCCTCCCAAAGCACGAATATCCGGAACCCCTACTCGCCTATTACTCGGAAAGAGCCGTTGATGAGGTTGAGAAGGCAATTCTTAGAGGAGATAAGAAAATACTCATTCCATTAGAGAGGTTGAACGTCGTTTATTATCCGGTGGAAAACCTGAGAAAGTTTGATAAGGAACTGATTTCATTTTTCAACATTAACACTCCTGAGGATTTAAAGAGGGCTGAGGAGCTATGCTCAAAGATGAGTACGGGAGAGTTGTAACGAACCTTAGGATTGCTGTAACGAACAGATGCAACCTCCAGTGTTTCTACTGTCATAAAGAGGGGGAAAAAAATCCCGGGGAGGAAATCAGTGCGGACAGGATAATTGAGATTGCCAGAGCATTCCGCGAGCTTGGAGTGAGAAAGCTCAAGATTACAGGTGGAGAGCCACTGCTTAGAAAGGACATTCTTGACATAATCCAGAATCTTCCCGACTTCGAGGAAATTTCCATGACAACCAACGGAATTCTCCTCGAAAAGTATGCGGATGAGCTGAAGGAGTGTGGGCTTAGCAGGGTAAACGTCAGCCTTGACACACTCAACGCGGAGAAGTACAGGTGGATAACGAAGGTTGGGGATGTGGAGAAGGTAATAAGAGGAATCGAGAAATCGTGTGAGGTTGGGCTAACTCCGGTAAAAGTGAACATGCTCGTTATGAAGGGAGTTAATGAGAACGAGGTGGAAGAGCTTCTTAGCTTCACGAATTCCTTTAATGACAACCACATAAGGGCAATCCTTCAGGTAATTGAACTCGTCCCCTTTCCCGGATTCGAGAAGTACTTCTTTGACATTTCGGCAATTGAAGAGGAGTATGCAAAAATCTCCACACAAAGGAGAATCAGGGCGATGCACCGCAGAATTCAGTACTTCACCCCCAAAGGTGTTATTGAGTTTGTGAAGCCCATGGACAACACAGCCTTCTGCATGCACTGCAACAGAATGAGGGTCACTTCTGACGGTAAGCTCAAGCCCTGTCTCCTGAGGGATTACGCAGTAACGATCGACGGAAAGCACGGAGAAGAGTTGAAAAAGGCGATAATAGAGACTGTAAGAAAAAGAGAGCCTTATTTCAAGGGATAAAATGCGGCCTCATGTTTTTGTGAACGTTGCAGCCAGCCTTGACGGCAAAATAAGTGATGAGAACAGGAGGCAGCTGAAGATCTCGTGTGAGGAAGACTTAGAAGTCGTGGACAGGTTAAGAGCCGAGAGTGATGCCATTATGGTCGGGATAGGCACGGTTATTGCTGACGACCCGAGACTTACGGTGAAGAGTGCGATACTGAGGGAAAAGAGGGTTAAGGAAGGTAGAGAGCCAAACCCGCTGAGGGTTGTTGTGGACAGCAGGTGCAGAGTGCCGCTCAACTCCAGAATTCTGAACGATGAGGCGAGAACTCTGATTGCAGTTTCCAAACTTGCTCCAGAAGATAGGATAAAGGATGTTCAGAAGCTTGCAGAAGTTGTTGTCTTCGGAGAGGATAGAGTAGACCTCTCCGCCCTGCTCGATCACCTTTACGAAAAGGGTGTCAGAAGGCTGATGGTTGAGGGAGGAGGAACACTCATCTCCTCTCTTATCTCAGAAGACCTCGTTGATAAGATGAGAATATATTATGGTCCCTTATTCATCGGAGGTAAAAATTCTCCGACAATCTGCGATGGCAACTCCTTCATTAGAAGGTGCAGGATTGAGAAGATTGAAAGAGTAGGGGAGGGGTTTGCTGTAACGGTTAGGTTCTGATGAGATTGGGTAGTGTTAATTTCTGGTTATAAGTGTAAACTTCTTTGTGCCAGAGGTCTGATTTCAACAAAAACAAATATTTCTTCAGACGACACAAAAAGACAATCTTTCAATCCCATCTTGGTCTGATTTCAACGATCTCGAATGGCACAAGATTGGGATTATAAGAGAGGTCCTTTCAATCCCATCTTGGTCTGATTTCAACTATCATGAGCCAATAACTGCATAGATAGCTGTATTCCCTTTCAATCCCATCTTGGTCTGATTTCAACTAGAGACCCGCAAAACTGCCAGCGCTGCGCCTACCTCGCTTTCAATCCCATCTTGGTCTGATTTCAACTGCAGAGGGGATCGGAAAATTAAGGATAGTGCGTTATTTCTTTCAATCCCATCTTGGTCTGATTTCAACAGCCCGGTTGACTTCATAAGCCAGTTTGGAGATTTGACTTTCAATCCCATCTTGGTCTGATTTCAACGTAACGGGCTCGTTGACGGGCACATTGACGGTAAGCCGGCTTTCAATCCCATCTTGGTCTGATTTCAACTTGATGGGCAGCTCTGGGAGGGCATACTTAATAAAATCTTTCAATCCCATCTTGGTCTGATTTCAACATGTCTTATGATAGATTTTACGAGATAATGAACAAACCTTTCAATCCCATCTTGGTCTGATTTCAACCTGCTTGAGGCGGACTATTGCTCTGTCGAGTTCTTTCCTTTCAATCCCATCTTGGTCTGATTTCAACACACAGCATCAGCCCTTACGGGCTGACCACACATTCTTTCTTTCAATCCCATCTTGGTCTGATTTCAACTGTCAAGGTAGAAGAAGTATCCTTTTACTTTGCTCCAAACACTACTCTTTCAATCCCATCTTGGTCTGATTTCAACAAACCCTGCAACAATTCCTTGGGTGTTGGTGGAGGGGTTGTCTTTCAATCCCATCTTGGTCTGATTTCAACTCTTATGTTTTGGACGAGGAGGACCGCAAAGAAGTTGCTTTCAATCCCATCTTGGTCTGATTTCAACCGGTGTTGATCCAGAGTATGAAGTATGCTGACCCCTTTCAATCCCATCTTGGTCTGATTTCAACGGTGATCCTTAGGAAGACGATACTGAAGAACGTGAAGCATCTTTCAATCCCATCTTGGTCTGATTTCAACAAGATAACGGCAGAAATTGACAGGTTGCGAGGCAGCGTCGAGCTTTCAATCCCATCTTGGTCTGATTTCAACGTTGTAGCGGACAAGTATGTAGAGAAACACAGACATCTTTCAATCCCATCTTGGTCTGATTTCAACCCTCTCACTCCTCCTCGAAAATGGAAAGGAGCTCTTCCTTTCAATCCCATCTTGGTCTGATTTCAACTTTTACTTTGTACTCCCTGCTTACTTTTTCGTACTCTCCTTTCAATCCCATCTTGGTCTGATTTCAACAGTTTTTGATTTCCGAAGCTCCTCCCGTATCGGTACTTTCAATCCCATCTTGGTCTGATTTCAACTCCTAACTTTCGCTTTTGCTCCCCGCCGGACTTGCACCTTTCAATCCCATCTTGGTCTGATTTCAACCCATTCCTGTGCCACTCCTGACAGGCTTTGATCTCAACCTTTCAATCCCATCTTGGTCTGATTTCAACAATCGCCAGAAGCAGAAAAGTGCCTGTCAGGAATACTCCTTTCAATCCCATCTTGGTCTGATTTCAACCACGCAGCTATCGCATGCAGATACAGGATATGCATGCCTTTCAATCCCATCTTGGTCTGATTTCAACAAAGATCTATTCAATTGAACCGAGAGAACTTGATGAGCTTTCAATCCCATCTTGGTCTGATTTCAACTCTCAAGCACCTTAACGACCGGTGGGAGGGATTTACCCTCTTTCAATCCCATCTTGGTCTGATTTCAACTCGGACACAATAGCACAGATGACTGTGGATTACTTTCTTTCAATCCCATCTTGGTCTGATTTCAACTTTCAAGATCCTCAGCCATCATTTTCTCTACAACCTCCTTTCAATCCCATCTTGGTCTGATTTCAACACGGCAACGACGGGCAAATATACGGTGCAACGAGCGCTTTCAATCCCATCTTGGTCTGATTTCAACCGGACTCTTCCTGGCCTCTTTATCGCCGATTGAATCCACTTTCAATCCCATCTTGGTCTGATTTCAACCCTCACTACTGGGCTCTCCTTTATTTCCGGATACCTCCCTTTCAATCCCATCTTGGTCTGATTTCAACGCCAGCAAGGTCGAAGAGCTCCGCCTCGAGGTGCTGACTTTCAATCCCATCTTGGTCTGATTTCAACACAGGGTGAAGAGGAAGTACGTCCCCCTCAACTCGCTTTCAATCCCATCTTGGTCTGATTTCAACGCTTGCAATGTTTGGAGTAACGGTAGTGGCCATTTTCTCCCTTTCAATCCCATCTTGGTCTGATTTCAACTAAAGCTCCACGCATTGAGAAGCACCTTGATAACCTCTTTCAATCCCATCTTGGTCTGATTTCAACTGCGTAAAGCCCCTCTCCCTTGTCAATGTCTCTAATCCTTTCAATCCCATCTTGGTCTGATTTCAACGGAAAGAAATACAAAGCAATAAAATCGGCGAGACGGCCTTTCAATCCCATCTTGGTCTGATTTCAACCCTTGACGAGATATGGGACAACATCCAGTTGAAGCTCCTTGAAGTCTTTCAATCCCATCTTGGTCTGATTTCAACTAGCTATAGCTGTAAGTAAGGATATTAGCTCTAGTTGATAAAAACTTTCAATCCCATCTTGGTCTGATTTCAACAGCAGGAAGCCGAAGAGGATGAAGTCGACGCGGACGGACTTTCAATCCCATCTTGGTCTGATTTCAACGAAGATATCAGCGAGGAGTTCTGGAGCCTCGGCTCGCTTTCAATCCCATCTTGGTCTGATTTCAACTCGGAGCCTCTGAATACGACTGGTTCAACAAGCACGTCCTTTCAATCCCATCTTGGTCTGATTTCAACGGTTAGCTCCGCAACCAGATGTGAACAGAGAAGAGCCTTTCAATCCCATCTTGGTCTGATTTCAACATAGACGTGAATACTATGCGCAAAAATATGGAATCAAGTTTGTCTTTCAATCCCATCTTGGTCTGATTTCAACGCAAATAAGCGGAGATATGAAGCCAGATAAAGTTAACTCTTTCAATCCCATCTTGGTCTGATTTCAACGATGAGAAGGGCGGCAAGAGCGATTTTCTTGTATTTGGCTTTCAATCCCATCTTGGTCTGATTTCAACTTGGTTGCAAAGATCGGCTCTTGGATGTTATACTTCTCTACAACCTTTCAATCCCATCTTGGTCTGATTTCAACGATGAGAAGGGCGGCAAGAGCGATTTTCTTGTATTTGGCTTTCAATCCCATCTTGGTCTGATTTCAACTTGGTTGCAAAGATCGGCTCTTGGATGTTATACTTCTCTACAACCTTTCAATCCCATCTTGGTCTGATTTCAACCAAAGAGTCCCGTGACGAACCCTACAACGATGAGTATCAGAATCACCTTTCAATCCCATCTTGGTCTGATTTCAACCTATGATCAACCCAAAGACTTCATCCACTTGATCAAGGCTTTCAATCCCATCTTGGTCTGATTTCAACCGCTTGGCCTGCCGAGCATGAAATTGCGTTCATCCTTGCTTTCAATCCCATCTTGGTCTGATTTCAACGAAGTTAGGAAAACACTAATGGTCGAGAAGTTTCTTTCTTTCAATCCCATCTTGGTCTGATTTCAACCGTTTTTCGACCCATACACCACGTACACTATCTTCTCTTTCAATCCCATCTTGGTCTGATTTCAACAATTAACGGGTATACAATGTCCATCATGCCGTAAACTCTTTCAATCCCATCTTGGTCTGATTTCAACATGCAACACCGTAATGAGCTTAAACGAGTGGCTTAAAACTCCTTTCAATCCCATCTTGGTCTGATTTCAACATGTTCACCTCTTGCACCTGAGCTAGAACCAGTTTCTGCTTTCAATCCCATCTTGGTCTGATTTCAACGCTCTATGGGTGAGATTTACGACCTCTTCAAAAGCTCTTTCAATCCCATCTTGGTCTGATTTCAACTTTATTGCACCACTACTTGTAGCTTTGCAGGCACTCTTTCAATCCCATCTTGGTCTGATTTCAACACGTTGCCCTGCTCCTTACCGATACGGGAGGAGCTTCTTTCAATCCCATCTTGGTCTGATTTCAACTGTTTTGAGTGATGATAGAGAAATAACTCTAACTTTAGACCTTTCAATCCCATCTTGGTCTGATTTCAACCAAAGTGGGTCTCCCCATGAGATAGCCTGATTGTCCTTTCAATCCCATCTTGGTCTGATTTCAACCTGCGGCTCAGAGGAATGCGATTTTTGCGAGTATCCTTTCAATCCCATCTTGGTCTGATTTCAACCCGAGCTCGAGTCCGAACAGATCAGCGAGAGGGTACTTTCAATCCCATCTTGGTCTGATTTCAACTTGGAAATGTACGTAACTCTTGAGGAGATTCAGGCGACTTTCAATCCCATCTTGGTCTGATTTCAACACTCCACCTTTAGCCGATGATGCCAATCTGACGCTCCTTTCAATCCCATCTTGGTCTGATTTCAACTGACGTGCACTCTGTGCCATGTCCGTAAACGTCGTCCTTTCAATCCCATCTTGGTCTGATTTCAACAAAGGAGGGGCTTAAATGACAGATGACTTTGAATTACTTTCAATCCCATCTTGGTCTGATTTCAACTCAACCTTGAAGGTGAGAGTGGCACAATCAGCCCCGCAACTTTCAATCCCATCTTGGTCTGATTTCAACCCATCCCTCACACCTCTAAAAAATAGAATTAGACTCCTTTCAATCCCATCTTGGTCTGATTTCAACGTATTGCGTAGTTTGTTAGATACTTTTAGACCGTTAATCTTTCAATCCCATCTTGGTCTGATTTCAACCGTCGGAGACACGTTTGCATCGAATGGTGCTTGGAACTTTCAATCCCATCTTGGTCTGATTTCAACGTAGTGTAGCGGAAATCATACCGGGCTTTGGAGGGTGAGGGCTATAAGACCTACTTTCAATCCCATCTTGGTCTGATTTCAACTGGATACGGGAACAACGGGACAATAAACAGTGCTACGTGGATAAACTTTCAATCCCATCTTGGTCTGATTTCAACATATAGTAGCTTCGTATTTAGGGATTCATAGTGATGCAAAGAACTTTCAATCCCATCTTGGTCTGATTTCAACTATAGCCTTTGCCACCATCTTTTGCTCTTTTGTCAACTTTCAATCCCATCTTGGTCTGATTTCAACACTGTAGTGTCAGTGCCTTCGACGACAGACCTGATCAACTTTCAATCCCATCTTGGTCTGATTTCAACGTCATTGAGATAAGACTTGATTTCCTTAGGAGAGATGACTTTCAATCCCATCTTGGTCTGATTTCAACAAGCTTGTGCTTCTGTTGTATTTTCTTCGTTATAAAGCTTTCAATCCCATCTTGGTCTGATTTCAACTGGTGCTCTATCATCCGCCGAGTATGCTGTATCAACCGCTTTCAATCCCATCTTGGTCTGATTTCAACAATCAGTAATATTTTCTCCATTTCTAATTTAAAGGTTTCTTGTTCCTCCTTTAGTTTATATACAATCGCGTATCTTTAAAGTTGCAGGTTGTTTATAATGATGTGCGATTTTTATTCTGAAGACCTATTTCAATTTGGGATGACCAAACCACTCTTTAGCGAAATTAGAGTTAAATCAGCATGGGTAAGCATAACAATAAAACTCAGACCACCTCATTTTCAAAGCAAAGGAAATAAAAACTAAAAATGTATACAATAAAATTCAGAAATAAATCATTTTGCGACCGGCTCAGACACTTGTTTTCTAGAATTAAACCTTTTCTAAGCACCCTTTAACAGCCAAAAGTATTAGTGGTAAGCTATTTATTGTACAGCACAGATTAATTTTGTGATGATTGATGAAATGTATATCAGAGGAGTGGAGGTTAACTACTATTTCGTGTGCAAAACCAAACTGTGGCTTTTCAGCCACAACGTGAATTTGGAGAGGGAAAGCGATCTAGTAAAGCTTGGAAAGCTCGTCCATAAGGAATTTTACCAGAGGGACAGAAAGGATGTCCGGATTGGGCCAATAGCAATAGATGTTGTTAGGAAGGGAAATGAGCTTGAGATTCAGGAAGTGAAGAAGGCAAAATCAATGGAGAAGGCAGATGTTTTTCAGATGCTCTACTACCTCTTTTACCTTTCAAATCTCGGGATATCTGCTAAGGGGAGAATTACGTATCCAAAGAGTAAGGAAGTCTTGAACGTCGAGCTGGACGAGGAGAAGCTAAGAGATTTGGAGAAAATTCTGGAAGAAATCGATGAGTTGAAGAAAAACAAGGAGATGCCTAAGCCTGTAAGGAAAAAGCACTGCAGGAAGTGCGCCTATTTTGAATTCTGCTTTGTAGGGTGATAGAATGAGGAAGAAGAACTTCTATATAGTTTCTGACGGAAAACTAAGAAGAAAGGAGAACACGATATACTTTGAGAGTACTGAAGAGAGGAGACCGATTCCGATAAGCTCAATATACGCCATATACGCTCTCGGCTCGCTTACCGTAACCTCTCAAGCTTTAAACTATCTGGCTAAGGAGGGTGTATGCGTGCACTTCTTCAACAGACACGGCTACTATACCGGCTCGTTTTACCCCAGAGAGAGTCTAATTTCGGGTGAAGTGGTGGTGAGGCAGGCGGAGCACTACCTTGACAGGGAGAAGAGGCTATATTTGGCAAAGGCGTTCGTTGAGGGCAGTATAATGAACATGGCACGTGTGCTGAGGAGGAGTGGGGAGGATGATGCAGGAGTGATTTCAGCTCTTCAAGGACTTGGAGAGGCAGAGAGCGTAGAGGAGGTGATGGGAATTGAGGCTGCAGCAAGGACGGAATACTACTCAAAGTTCGATAACATTCTGACCGGAATGAAGTTCGAGAGGAGGAGCAGGCAGCCGCCGGAGAACGAGGTTAACGCCATGATCAGCTTCGGAAATTCTCTTCTGTACTCTGCAGTCCTGACAGAAATCTACCACACCCAGCTCCATCCGGCAATTAGCTATCTTCACGAACCTTCTGAGAGGAGGTTCAGCCTCTCGCTTGACATTGCGGAGATTTTTAAGCCTCTACTCGTGGACAGACTTGTCATCTCTCTCGTCAACAAGAAAATGGTCGGTGAAGGGGATTTTGATGAAGAGTTCAGGGGCGTTCTTCTGAGTGAGAGCGGAAAAAAGAAATTTCTAAAGGCTTTCAACGATAGGCTTGAGAGGACCATAAAGCACAGAACGCTTGGCAGAAAAGTCTCCTATCAGCGGTTGATAAGGCTGGAGTGCTACAAGCTCGTTAAGCACATCTTGAATGCCGAGAAATACAAACCTTTCGTGATGTGGTGGTAGTATGTATGTGATAATCGCCTACGATGTCAATGTTGATAGAGTGAATAAGGTAAAGAAGTTTCTCAGGAAGCACCTGAACTGGATTCAGAATTCGTTGTTTGAGGGCGAGCTCACGCAGGCCGACCTTGAGGAAGTCAAGATGGGGCTGAGGGAGATTATAAACGAGGAGGAGGACATGGTTGTTATTTACAGGCTTAGGAGTGCTGACGCGATGAAGAGAGAAGTTTTGGGGATGGAGAAGAGCAGCATGGATGAAATAATCTGAGCAATGCCCAAACTTCAAATACAGTAAAATATAAAACAAACAAAACAAAGAACAGTACAAGAAAAAATCGGGTACATCATCGAAGCTTTGAATGAGATTCCACAAAACCCTGAAAAACCAATAGAGATCAGCGGAACCTTCTACAACCTCCTAACGGCAATAGAATCAGCCATGGATATTTCCGCAATGCTTGTTAAAGATCTTGGAAAAAGGGGTTGAGGATGACTACACAAAATATAGAGATACTGCACGAGATTGGAGTGATTGATAAGAGACTGACCGAGAAGCTCAAAATGTGCAACGGGCTGAGAAACTGGCTGGTTCACAGATACAACAAAGTGGACAAACAGCTCGTTCTAAGTTCAGTAGAAGAGGTGAAAGAAATTCTGGTAGAATTCGTAAAGAGGGTGGAGAATGTCCTGCCTTGAGAAGGTAAGAGAGGATCTCAGAGCAATTTCAGATTTTGAAGCTGTTATTTTCGGCTCGTACGTTACCGGAGAGTTCAGAGAGGGATCAGATATTGATGTTGCAGTGATTACGAGGATCAGAGATAGGAAGAAAAATGTGGAAATTCAGAAGAAACTGTTCGTTCTTACCAGACCCCATATGATCTGAGAGTATTTGAGCTGCTGCCCATCAAGGTAAAGGCCTCGGTTATGGATGACTATATTGTTCTGTTTGGAGATGAGCTTGAGATTTCCGAATACTTCTACTACTGGAGAAAGATTTGGGATAACGTGAAACACAGGATCAGCTATCACGAAACCCTTGAAGAAAAGATTAGAGCGATTGAGAGGTGTAAAAAGCTGGAGAAGATAATGAGGCCAAAGAGGTGAGGGGGCAAATGATGTCCGAGAGCGATGAGATTTCAAGCTTTAAGAGCGAAAGCGACACTCATAAAAGAGAGATAGTGAGAAAGAAGAGTAGAGGTGAGGTTAAAGCTGAGGAGATAGTAAGAGAGTTTAGAGAGGGTAGATATGGAAAAGATCGTGGTTGATGCCCGTCAAAGTATATTCAGATTATCAGTTTTTACACCATAATCAAACCCTATTTCATAGCTGTACGGGTATCTGCAAATCCAGAACGCTCTTTTCCTTTCCGGCGTCTCATAGAGATAGAAGGCTCCACCACCAGAGTTTAAATCCTCTAGTAAATAGTAAAGTGGTATTTTAGCCGTATTTTGAACTCTCAAGGCATTATCTCTACTCTCTTCAAAAATACATTCCGGAATAACGTCTACATACTGAACATTCTCTTCTCTAACTTTAAATCTCAATCCTTCTTCGCTTTCAGTTGCAACCTTTCTCCAGTGCTCACCGAACACAGCGCATTTTTTGAAAAATATAAGGAGGTCGCTTTTTCCGAGCTCATATTCTGCATAAGCAAGGTCACACAGCTCTTTTATTTCTTTATAACTCACTGGCTTCTGGTAATTCACAATAATCTCTCTAGATTTGTTGATTAATTTTTCATCGTATGGTAGGTGATTTTCTGGTATGTAAATTTTCAGTTTGTGTTCCACTTCATTCTTCCAGAATTTTCCCTTTCTGTTGAGTCTTCCTGCCCTTTGGCCAAGAGCGTCGGGTGGAGCAAGCTCTGAATGCATAACATCGCATGAAATGTCAAGTGAGATTTCTATAACTTGCGTAGCAACAAGAACGAAAGGTTTTTGCTTAATTCTTTGATAAATCTCGTTCTCCTTTTTTATTCTGTCATCATACGTAAACTGAGAGTGATAAAGCATAATATTCGGCTGGTTAAAGGACTCCTTTAGCTTCTCCTTTAATTTCTTGTAGAGATCCTTAGCCCGCTCTACAGTATTCAGAATCACAAATTGCGTTAACCCTTTTCGATAATTTTCTGCAATTTCTTCCAATACCTCACTATCAAATATTGTCTCTCCATCCAGTTCAATTTTAAACGGCTGGAATTTCAATCCTTCCCAGTCGACTACATGTTCATAATCATGAAGTTTTTTGAGCATAAATTCTGGAAGTGTTCCCGACATTACCAAGTGTGGAATGTCCATTTTTCTCAGGAGTTTGAAGAGAGCGAGTAAGTGCTCCAGAGTGTACTTTTCGTAGTAGTGTACTTCATCAAAAATGATAACTGCGTTTTGTAAGTTGCCAAAAGCAAAATCTGCTTGGCTGAAGCCCTTAACGAATGAGTAAATCAGATGGTCTACAGTTGTGATGGTTACTGGCTTGAAGAAAATATTCCCCTTAAAAGTCTCGCTTCTGAGCTCTTCCGCATCTTTTTCCTCATCAAATTCTTCTTCTTTTTCCTTTTTAAGCTCATCTCTTAGTTTAATAAAACTTCTTCCATGATAAAGTCCAACATTTTCTTTTCCAAATTTGAAATCGTGAATAAAACGATCATACATTGCATTGCTTGTAGTTTGAGTTGGCATCGCAAAGATAATCTTGTTTCTTTTATGCTTCTTGAGAATATTGAGAGCCCATAGAAGTGCCGCTTCGGTTTTACCTCTCCCGCACGGTGCAAATAAAGTTACGAACTTTCCCGAGCTCATTACCTTTTTCTGGAATTCATAGGGCTCTCTGTCTCCAAGAACCGCTTTTACAGGGTCATCTATTTGCAGTACAGGAACATATTCACCTGCATCCTCGTCTTTAAGAACCGCGCCAAAAACGCCTCCCTTTTCCTTGCCATTCTCAACGAATTTTCTGAAGCCAACACTTGCGTAATCATCGCATGTCTGGAGTATTGCAAAGATGTATGAGAACACTGACTTCACTCGCTCCCAATCTTTATTTTCCTTCACGTACATATTTATTTTCCTGACAAACCTCTTCCGAGCTTTCTCGATACCATTCCAGCTAAATTTCGGGATGTCATTAAGAGTGAAGCCGTCGAATTTGAAAAATTCATCAAAACCCAGTTCTTTGTATATTCTTGCTGCATCTGATACAAACTTTCTGATCTCCTCTTCCAGAAAAGTTGGTTTTTCGAATTGGTTATAATCTGAGTAAAGATTGTCGTAAAGCTGCGTATGATGCCCTAAAATAGGGGCAAGTTCTATAGGGACATCAATAATCGTGTCGGTAAAGGAATCGTGGAGCAGAAAGAATCCATAGTATGCGTGAGGATACCTTTGCGATCTTCTGTTCTGCCTTATGTTTTGCTGGAACTCCTTGGTTAATTTGCCGATGTCGTGCAGATAAACAGTCAGAAAAAGATTTCTTAGAAATTTTTCTTTATTTAGTTTCCATCTTTCACAGAACTGATCTACTATTTCACGATTTCTTTTAATGTATATCTTCAGTATTTTGAGTGCGTCTACCGTATGACCTTCCAGTGTCTGAAAGTATTTTTCTCCGTTTTTGTTGATTTCAAGTTTGGCTATTGGTAAGAATTTCAACGATCTCACCTTCCTTAGATTTGATCTCATTTAAAAAATCTATTCCGTCTTGGATAATGCAAATTTGAGCTTTTACGTAATGGTACCAATATCTAAGATAGCTGGCACCAACTAAATTGTTAAGATATTCTTCCGCGGCTCTTAATTGTTTGATTTCGCTCGAGTCGTGAGCAATTCTTGTATTTCTAACATATCTCACACCCCTTAAAAAGTCGGAACCACAAATTTCTCCAATCTTTCTAGGTACAGACTCTACTAGTAGTTTATTCAGATCAACGATAAAATCATTAAACGTTGATTCGTCTAATGCTAACTTACCATACCATTTTAAGGCGATTTTTGGAGTGTTATGTGTACTTCGAAATATAGTTTTTTGATCTTTCCATAAAAATTATGATCAACTTCGCACCTTAAGTTTATCAACTTAGTCCATTCTTCTCTTTGTAAGTTTTCAAAATATTTTATGACAGGTGTATCTTTTAATTTGTCGATTTCTATTTCAAAACCATTAAAAATCCACAAATCATCTTTAATCTGTTCAAATCCTACGCTTTGTAAAACTTCAATTTGATCAAAATTCAAATTACAGACATAAATGACTGTATATCCTTCTCCGCCTGATTCTACTTTTTGATAGTCCAAAACATCTACTTCAAGAGCATTTTTCAAGAAATCCTCAACAAAATCATCTATACTAGTGGGAATCAAGTCATCCATACGCTTTCTCCTTCTCCAAAACTCATAGTTTTGAAGATTCCTCTAACGGGGCTTTGTACGGGAATCGACACCGTCTTATACACCACATCAAACCTTCTCCCGACTTTCACGAATTTATACGGAACTTTTTCCACCACGCAACCCTCATGGACACCACCAACAACGCTCCATAGTTCCTTTGTTTCTGTCTCCTCCACTTCTACTGGCTCAAAAACATCTAAATCTACGAGATCATCCGAACCTCCAAGATAGAGGGGTCTTGCCGGATTTAAAAGAGCTAAATACGTTTTCCTGATTTTATCTTCATCTCCGACCAGATACACCTCGTAACTGGGCTCAACCAGAAACTCTCTGAACATCGGTGATGACGGAAAAGTTCTTTCGTATTTCCTGCCGGTCCCCTTCAGCTTCAGAATCTTTGCCATCTCCCTGCTCTTCTCAAATCTCAGCGATTTTATCCCGATCTTAAACCAGTTCTGAACCCTCAAATCATCCCTAGACAATCCAAGAGCGTTCGAGATCACACCTCTAATTGTTGTGTAAGGTGGGATAACATAAGTTAAAATAAGGGATGTTGATGTCGGTTCTCTAAATGTGGCAAAATACGGGCAGTCGATTCTGAACTTCAACCCGAGCAGTGGCATAGTAATCACAGCTCTTGCTTGTTAAGGTAATTCAGAGCTTCTTTTATCGCCTCGTTGGTACTCTTCACTTTGACACCAAGCTCTTCAAGCTTATTTCTTACTTTATTCTCGTTCTCAACAACACCAGGCAAAATTCCAGCGATAATTTTCGGGCTATATTCCTTAACATCGTTGATAACTGCTTCGAGCCTCTCTAAATCAAGCCCACCATTGTTTAGAGCGAGCGCCTTCTGAAGTCTGTGCGAATATACATCTTGGAAAGCTATTAGAATTACGTCTGGTGTGAAATCCGTAAGCAATCTTGCCTGCTTTGAATAGTCTGAAAGATATCGAAGCACCTCAATGACCTTGGATACTCTCTTTTTCCTTGTGTCTGTATCTGCATAGTATTCTATTTCTACGCTTCTTGTTTTCTCATTGACTTTTTCTTCCCCTCCAACCCTTGCAACATCTATCGCGATGCCGCATTTGTACAAATTAACTCCGATCTCCACGTTAACGATATCCCCCCTCATCTCTCCTTTTTCCATCCTGTGCCTTCTTGTCAGGAAATCCACCACAGCGTTTTCTTCGAAGGGCAACAATCCCATAGCCGGAGAAACCTTTACCGGAGACACTCTTGTCATTGCACCGCCTGGATGTCCTTGTGGATAACCCGGAATGACGGTTCCTTTTTTGATGGTCGTCATAAAGCCAAAGAGGTCACATCCGATACAGTCTTTGATGTTTCCGCAAGTCTCCCCTTTATCGTTTGGAACGCACATATATTCTCCATCAAGATTTCTTCTGATTGCTTCTTTGAAGTAGTATCTCATTGCCTGTCCAGAAACGTACGGATATTCTACACCATTTTTCTTGTATTTCTTGATGTCAATGAAGTTTGCCTCTCCCTCCCCAGCGTTTAGATTCGTTAGGTCTGTTTGAGACAACCAGACCACCTCAATACCCCTCATCTCCTTCACCTCCTTCTGATCTCTTCCCCAATTTGTCCAGAGAGTAGTACATTGAAGCGTAAACGACGATTAAATCCCTTACCTCTCTCCATCCATCTTTGTTTCTCTCAACGATTTCCTTAGTGAGCTGAATTACCTCATCCAGCGCCGTTGGCTTTATCTTTTTAAGTTTCTCTTCATTCAAACTCGGTAGTTTCCTTGAGATCTCTCGGAGCACGCTCCAGAACTCATTAATAGTTCTTACCTTGTCCAGTTTGTATATAGGTGATGCATTGTTTTCTGAAATTTTTGCTACGATTCTCCCTACATTTCTAACAGCATCAAGCTTATCCTTCTCAACACTCATTTTCTTCCACCTCCATTCAAAAATTAACTCCTCCAAATTTTGTCTAACCTCAGAAGAAAAGAAAACATAACCTCCTTTCCTTGGAAGTAGACTGTTTGTAAACTTCCTAAAATCGTCCAGTAAAAAGTATTTTGATAAATTTTCCTGAATCTCTCTCGTAGTATCCCAGTCTGTAGTGTTCTTGTTTTGGGAGAAGAAATACATCTTTCTCATAAGGTCCGAATAAATTCTCTCCAACTCTCCACTCTCTTTTAGCTCTTTTATCACTCCGAGAATGCCTTCATCGATGTTCAGGAAATCTATTTTCACGTTCTTAACCGCTCCAAATGGTATGTGCAACACAGCCCAGTTACTGGCAATTATTTCATCTGTTGCGTTCTCAACAAACTTTTCGTAAAAACACAGTAGCGTCGAATACTCTCCAGGAGTGTTTTCAACATCTTGGGCTTTGGGATTTACCTTAATATTGGAGTACCTTTCAGCATTATTCAATATTCCTGCATTTATACAAAGCTTTTTGAACTCGTGAAGGTCTTTGAGATTGTCGAAATAGGGCATAAATAGATATGACTTCTCTCCTGGGAACGTTCTGTAAATCAGCGCCTCATCCGTCCATTCAAGGATGCCTATAAAGTAGCAGAGAGGACATAGATTGTCGTAATATTCCTTAAGCGATAAAACTCCATCTCCTTTATAACTTCTTACTCCACTTAAACTGGCTATCTTTGTAACAAATGGATAGTTCGCCTGCTGGAGTTTTTTAATACTTTTATTGTATTTCCTCCCGCACAGAATGCACGTGTTCTTTCCTTCCTTTAAATCAAAAACACTAGAAATAATCTCGGCTGTTTTTTCAGGCTTATAAATTTCTTCTTTTAAAGCAACCTTGCCGCCGACCTTTTTCTCTTCCTGAATGATTACATGATCTTTCTTAACCTCTTTTTTAATCCTTGTTTTTTTATCCTCTTCAATAACGATTAAATTCTGCCTTTTGTGAATCACAATGCTTGTCAGCTCTTTAACGAACTCCTGTATATCTTTTATCCTGAGTACCATCGAGTTTTTTGTTAATTCTACTTCGCATGATTCCAATTCACTAAGAATTCTGTAAAAATTCTCAACTCCGCTATCCATCCATGGGTCGTTAAATACGTTGATTTCAATGTTCATACAGGTTTCCCCTCTACAACCCACCATACGCCCTCCTCACAACATCAACAACAAATTTGGCATCTTCTATAGCCTGCAAAGCCTCTTCAGCAGTCATCAAGCGGTATGAAATCTTCAGCGCCGTAAAAGCTCAACTCCCTCTCTTTCCTAAGTCTTTTTGATATCTGAGCGATCCTCTTTAAATTTTTCCTTATCTCTTCTGGCAGCAGGTCTTTATATTTCTCTAAAATCCTGCTCACATCGTGTATTTTTGGGACGTCTATTCCAGCATTTCTCAAAACGGCTTTCAGCACTAGCTCTACAACTTCTTGGGCTTCTCTAACCACATCTGCATAATCACCTTTGCTGTAAAATACCTCTAAAACTTCCAGTCTTATATTTGCCCTCTTTAAATAATCCTGAGAGAGCCTATCCAAGCTTTTCACCTCCCACAAACTCGCCCTTTTTTATAACCCACATCCACCTGCCCCCTACGAATTCCTTGTAGCTCCCCCACTTGCCCATTTGCTCGCGAACTCTCTCCAAAATGTTTCTAATGAAATCACCTCTGTCAACAATGATAATTGAATGCTCAACCATATCCAGATAAACAGGATTGAAGTATTTGGCCTCCTCTTCAGACAAAATGATGGGTGATAACTCCATAAATATGCCCTCGTCAATAAGTCTATGGGCCAGAAACTCCAATGGCATTTCAATGTTCTCTACAAATTCTCTAATCCTTTCGTGTCTTGGTTTATTAGTTTTTAAGATCAACAAGATATCAAGATCTGAGTTTAATCTATTTTCCGCTCTCGCATAGGAGCCAAAAACAGCGAGAGATACAAGCTGGTCGCCATAGAACTCTACAATCCTTTCCAGCACTTTTGCTACATATTCTTTGTGAGATTGTGAGAAAAATCTAATAGTTTTGATCTTTTCGGTTATTCTAATATCTCGTGTCATACCCCACATCATACCACCTTCACCATCCCAAAGCCCATTGAGTTCTTGCTCCCGAACCCCGCCTTGTATCCTACATCAAGAAGCTCCTTGCTCCCCTCTGCTACGAAAACCATCTCGGAGCAGCGGTGAAACGTGTTCTTTATCCTCAGCCTCTTCGGCTTCACAGAAATCGGCTTTATCCTCAACTCAGCATCTTCCGGCTCTCTACCGTGGAGGGCGACGTACTTCTTCACGAGATTTCTCCTCAGAATCTCATAGAATCTCGCATCTGACGGGTAGAGGTCGACGCTCCTTCTGGAGTAACCCTGATGTTCAACTGTTGTGACGGTTATCGGGCTAAGGGTGACGAACTTCTCTTTCTCTCCTATCTTCTTCTCTCTCAAAACCTCAACACCCGTGACGAGAAACTGCGCATCTCCAACACTCACCTCTGGATTAGCCAGAACCCCCTCGACGAACTTCTCGCACATCTCGTTCTTTGGTGAGGAGAAGAAGAAGTGGGCTGATCCCTTTATCACCATCCACTCTCCGTCAATTTTGTAGTTTTCAGCAAAGAGCTTGCTGAAGGTGAAAAGCTTGGGGCCGTAAGGACTGTGGAGTTCGAGAGAAAGGGTCTTGTCTACAGAGCTTATCGCCCGATATATGAGGGATGCGAGATAATAAGAGTAGTTCAGGTCAATCTTGGCCACACCCTCAGGGGGTGTCAGATCAACCCTTATACGCATAATAATAGCAAAACATGCTATTATTTAACTTTAACTTAGATTTGTTGACGAATCCAAAATCGAGGAATTGTAAACCACGTTATCGACCGATTTTAAAATGGGGCCGCCGAGATTTGAACTCGGGTCACCGGCTCCCAAAGCCGAGAGGATCACCAGGCTACCCTACGGCCCCTCAGGGATAAATAAAGGCCGTGGCTTTTAAAGCCTTTTGCTCTTCAATCTTATTGAATTAAACAGTATGGTGAAGTATTTAAATCCTGCCTCCTTCATGACAGAAAGATACACTTTATCATGGTGATAAGAATGGCCTACAGCGAGCTTTACTGGCAGAAGGAGGAAGTAATGCCAAAGAAAGAGCTGAGAGAGCTTCAGCTTAAGAGGTTGAGGTGGGTAGTGAGGCACGCGTACGAGAATGTAGCTCATTACAGGCAAAAGCTCAAGGCTGCGGGAGTTCATCCTGACGATATAAAAAGACTTGAAGACGTCGCAAAGCTGCCATTCACCACGAAAAAAGACTTTGCCGAAAATTACCCCTTCGGGCTGTTTGCAGTGCCAAAGGAGGAAATCGTCAGGCTTCACACCTCAAGCGGGACAACTGGAAAGCCGAAAGTTGTAGGATACACAGCCAACGACCTTGAAAACTGGATCAACCTTGTCGCGAGATGCCTCTACATGGTCGGAGTGAGAAAAAAGGATGTTTTCCAGAACATGGCAAACTACGCCTTTTTCACAGGTGGCTTAGGAATTCATGATGGAGCGGAAAGGATAGGAGCGATGGTCATCCCCGCAGGTGTGGGAAACACACAAAGGCAGGTTAGATGCATGGCCGATTTTGGGACAACAGCAATACACTCCACTCCTAGCTATGCGCTCCACGTCAAGGAGGTTGCTGAAGAACTCGGCCTAGATGATAAGCTGAGCCTGAGGATTGGATGTTTCGGTGCAGAGCCATGGAGTGAGAACACGAGAAAAAGGCTTGAAGATGCTTTCAACATAAAAGCCTACGACAGCTATGGCTTGAGTGAGATGAATGGCCCGGGAGTGGCGTTCGAGTGTGAGGAGCAGAACGGGCTGCACATCTGGGCAGACCACTACCTCGTTGAAATCATCGACCCAAAGACGGGAGAACCTGTTTCTGATGGAGAGAAAGGCGAGCTTGTCCTCACATCTCTGACAAAAGAGGCTTTGCCAGTGCTGAGATACAGAACAGGCGATATAACCTTCATAATGGATGAAGATTGCTCCTGCGGGAGAACGCATCCTAAAATACACCGCATATTGGGCAGAAGCGACGACATGATAATCGTAAGGGGAATAAACGTCTTTCCGAGCCAGATAGAGCATGTGCTGATGCAGATTCCTGAGGTTGGAGACCACTTCCAGGTTGTGATTACCAGAAACGGCAGTCTTGATGAAATCACCGTCAGAGTTGAGGTCAGGGACGAGCTTTTCACAGGTGAGCTTTTCGACTTGCAGAGGCTACAGCAAAAAGTCCAGAGGGAGCTTCAGAAGGAGCTTGGGCTGAGGACAAATGTGGAACTGGTTGAGAAGGGGACGATTGAGAGGTCAAAGGGGAAAGCCAAGAGAGTTCTCGATCTCAGAAAAGAGCTCTGAAATGTGCATTCTGTGCATATTTATTCGCATAAAATTTTTAGCTTTTTAATTCATTAAGTTTTTCATGGATACATTCTCCAAGTTCGAGAAACTGATTGTCCTTCTTGCAGCTGCTATTGGCTGGTCTCATGACGCTGTGGGGCTTACATTGCTAAACTTCCTTGCTGAGCCTATAATGAATGACTTCAACGTTGGAACGCTCGAAGTTGGGTTCATATTCTCCGCCCAGTACATCTTCTGCATATTTGGAGCGATGCTTTTCGGAGAGATGGGGGACAGGTTCGGAAGGAAAAACGCTCTGATTCTTTCGATACTCTGGGTTGCGGTTTTCAGCGTACTGTCAGCTTTTGCCCCTAATTTCTGGACTCTTGCAATCTTGAGGCTCATTTCGGGAATGGGGGTGACCTGGGGGCTTGCATTCACCTACATGAGCGAGTTCTACTCCCCGAAAAGAAGGGGGTTGTTCGGAGGGCTGATTCACGCAACCTTCGTTTTCGGCTTCATCCTTTCTGCACTTTCAGTTTCCCTGATATACCCGATTTACGGCTGGAGGGCATGCTTTTTCGTTACACTCTACCCCATCCCATTCCTGATACTCTTCGCCAAATACCTGCCGGAGTCGAGAATATGGGAAAAGCATGTTGAAGAAGAGAGAGCGCTTAGCCTTAAAGAGATAGCCAAAGACAGGAATCTTTTAAAAATGCTCGCTCTTGCAACCTTCCTGTTCTGGCTTGCGGAATTTGCCTATCACGCAATAGTTGACTGGTCTCCAACGTTTATCATAAGGCAGTTCGACTACCGCCCAGAAGAGGCAAGCTTGATTGTTCTGCAGATTTCCCTTGTCGCCATGGTTGTTCTGCCATTTTTCGGTCTCATCAGCGATTACATCGGCAGAAGGTCGAGCTTTGCCTTCTCTGCCTCAATTGGGCTTATCGGATGTCTCATGCTCGCCTACTTCACGCTGATAAACTACAACCCCAGTCTTGCCTTACTTTCCCTTTTCATCATACCTGTTGGTTTTGGCTCACACGCCCTTTTTGGAGTATGGAGCAGCGAGATGTTCCCCACAAAAGTCAGGGCGACAGCTACATCCGTAATCTTCAGCGTTGCAAGAGGTCTGTCTGTGGGCGGGCTAATTGTCGGCTACGTTGCGACTTTCTCAAGCCTGCTTTACGGAATGTTGCTTGGGGGTATCGCGTTCCTTCTCATGTGCATATTCCCGTGGCTTCTTCCTGAAACGAAAGGGAGAGAGCTGGAGGAATTCTAACAGGTGGTGTTATGAACGGTGCTGAAGCTGTTGCAAAAGCTTTGTTGAAAGAGAGAATAGACTGTGCCTTTACTTTGCCAAGCGGGGAAATTCTGCCAGTCTGTGAGTATTTGGAGGCCGAAGGTGTGAAAGTAGTATTTACAAGGCACGAGCAGGCTGCAGGCAATGCCGCTGACGGCTACGCTAGAGTTACAAGAAGGCCGGGTTTCTGCATTGTCCCCACCGGTCCCGGACTGGCAAATCTGATGCCCGCCTTAGCTCAGGCGTATTACGCCTCAAGTCCTGTAATAGCTATCGCAGGGCACAGCAAGTACGAGAATCTCGATAGAGAGGCTTTCGAGGAGATTGACGGCTACCTCTGGGTGAGAGAGTATACAAAGTGGTCAAGGCTCGTACCCTTCACTCACAGACTACACGAATACATCCAAGAGGCTTTCAGGAGAGCGCTGTCCGGGAGGTGCGGACCTGCACTTCTCGAAATCCCGAAGGACGTCTTGAATGCGGACTTTGAGGGCGAGGTTGAGTTTGCAGAGCCGAGTAACTACAGATACACCGGCAGGGTGGGATGTGAGGATGAATACATCCACAGAGTTCTTGGAATGCTGCAGAACGCAGAAAAGCCCCTCTTAGTGGTTGGGGCTGGAGTTTACTGGAGCAGAGCAGAAAATCTGATGCGAGCGTTTGCTGAAAGGCTTTCAATTCCGGTCTGCGTGAGCGGGCTGGGAAGTTGCTGTATCTCTCCAGACCACCCCCTGTTTGCTGGTCAAGCCTCAGCGTCTCCTGCGGTGATGCAAAGCGATTTGGTTATTGTCGTTGGGACGAGGTTTGACGAGTTCTTAGGCTTTGGACAGAAGTTCAGAGGCAAAGCCGTGCATGTTGATGTAGATGCTTACGAGCTCGCCAAAAACAGGTATGTTGATGTTGCAATAAACTGTGATGCAGGATTCTTCTTCTCCAAGGCTCTGGAAATGCTTAAGGGTGAGAAGAGATTCGAGAACTGGACCAGACCTATAATGGAGGGAGTGGACAGGATGTTTGATGAAGCAGCAAAGGGAGAAGAGAAGCCCATGAAGCCCCAGAGGCTCATGAAGGAACTGAATGAAGTCTTAAGAAGGGATGACATTGTCATTCTCGACGGAGGGGAGACTACGGCATGGGGTTTACTTTACCTCAAAAAAGGCAAGATTATAAGCTCCCAGGGGCCATTCGGTCATCTTGGGGCTGGCATTCCGATGGGAATAGCTGCAAAGGCGGCTGAACCTGAAAAAAGAGTTTTTGTTGTCACGGGAGACGGGAGCTTCCTCTTCAATGGCGCTGAGATAGACACGGCAGTCAGGCACGGCTTGCAGATCGTTGTTATCGTGGTAAATGATTCAGCATGGGGACTTGTTAATCACACGAGGCTTCTTTCGACCAAATCACCGGAAAGGGCAATGTATGGGGTTATGCTCAACCCGAACGCCAGGTACGACAAGTTTGCCGAAAGCCTTGGTGGGTATGGGGAGATTGTGGAGGAAGCAGAGGATGTGAAGAGTGCTGTGAACAGGGCTTTTGACTCTGGATTGCCTGCGGTTCTGGACGTGAGGGTAAAGCTCGAAGAAATATCGCCCCTCGCCTACCTTCTTACCGGTTCGGAGGGGTAGGATGGCGGTACTGATCACAGGAGGAGCAGGATTTCTGGGAAGGGTTGTAGCTCGACACTTCGAATCTCCGGTAATTCTCGATTTAAAGGAGAGTAAGGAAGGTGTTTTCGAGTTTGGTAGTATTACAGCATGGTCAGATATTGCTGAGGTTTTCAGGAAGCACGATATTGATGGCATTATCCATACCGCAGCAGAGCTTTCTATAAAGGCTGAAAAAAGTCACATGGATGCGTTTAGAGCAAATGCTGAAGGAACACTAAACGTACTCGAAGCGTGCAGGATTTTTGACGTGAAAAAAGTCGTTTTCACCAGCAGCCATTCCGTTTACGGCCCGAAAAGCTATCCCTTTACCGAATTCTCCTACAGAGACCCAACAACCTTTTATGGAGCAACCAAGGCGTGCTCCGAAATTCTCGGAACTTACTACAGATACAACTACGGGATAGACTTCAGAGCTGTGAGATTGCCAATCCTCATAGGTCCCCTGAGGAAAGGTTTGGGGGCAAGTGTTGTTTTCTCATCCCTAATCGATGATGCCTTCTTCAAAGGTTCGTCCGTTATATCTTTGCCCCAGGAAGCCAAGCTCCCGGTTCTCTACGTGAAGGATGCTGCAGAGCTTGTTTTCAAGCTTTACAGTAAAGATTGCGTTTCACAACCTATATTCAACGCTGGTGGTGTTGTCCTCTCAATAAAGGAGATCATGAAAGCGGTGAAGAAATTCATACCTGAATTCAAACCAAAATTCAGGATTGATGATGAAAGCAAAAAAATAGCTCAGCAATGGACGCTCATGACCGAAATGGTGGAGAAAACAGGAGTTATTGACAAATACAGCAGAATTGAAGAGCTTGACTGGGAGATAAGGTGGAAAAATCCAGAGGAAATTGTTGAAGACCACCTTAGAACGCTTGCAGAGGTGAAAGAATGAAGGTTATGGTGGTTGGAGCGGGGCTAATGGGAAGAGGGATTGCTATGGCCATTGCAGAGAAGCATGAAGTTATTCTGCAGGATGTCAGCGAAAAGGCATTGGAGGCTGCAAGAGAGCAGATTCCAGACGAGCTTTTGAGAAGAGTGGAGTTTACGACCTCCCTTGAAAAGGCCAGAGACTGTGACATTGTGATGGAAGCTGTTTTTGAAGACCTTAACACCAAAGTTGAAGTTCTAAGAGAGATTGAAAAGCTCACCAAAGCTACTCTCTGCTCCAACACGTCTGTTATAAGCGTTGATGATATAGCGGAGAAACTTGAGAATCCGTCGAGGTTTATGGGAGTTCACTGGATGAACCCGCCACACGTGATGCCCCTCGTCGAAATCGTTATTTCGAAATACACGGACAGCGAGGAAATCTCCTTTGTGGAGAGTTTTTTGAAAGGGCTTGGAAAGGAGGTCGTTGTTTGCAGAAGTCAGTCCCTCGTAAACAGGTTTAACGCAGCCGTTCTCAGCGAAGCCTCGAAAATGATTGAAGAAGGTGTAGGAGGTGAGGAGATTGACAGAGTTTGGAAGCACCATCTTGGACTTCTCTACACTCTCTTTGGCCCTCTTGGCAATCTCGACTACATCGGCCTTGACGTTGCCTACTACGCCTCCCTCTACCTCTACAACAGGTTTGGCGATGAGAAATTCAAGCCACCTCAGTGGCTGCAGGAGAAGATAGAGAGGGGAGAGGTAGGAGTGAAGGCAGGAAAGGGAATATACGAATACGGACCTAAGGCCTATGAGGAGAGGGTTGAGAAGCTAAGAAGACTGCTGGAGTTTCTGGGACTGCAATGAATGAGCCAACAATTGCTGCAATGTTCCTTCTCACCTTAACCGCTTTTACAGTCAGAGTTGTGACAGGCTTTGGCAGCGCCATTCTGCTCTCTCCAATCTTCTCCAATTTGATGCCCCCCAAAGAGGCCGTGGTTCTCATAATCCTCCTTGAATCATTTGTTAACCTGATTTTTCTTTTCAAGGAGAGGATGAACTTCAGTCTGAAGGAAATCTATCTGGGAGCCTTCTCCGGGATAGCCGTGGGAATTCTTTTCTTCGGCTTCTTACCTCAGGAAATCATTGGACTTGCGATAGGAATTGGGATGGGAATTATGGCTGCCGTCATGCTTTTTGGTGTGGACTTAAAGGTAAAAAGAACCAAACCACTTTTCCTCAGCATGGGTTTTCTCAGCGGAGCAATGGGGGTTATAACTGGCGTCAACGGCCCTCAAATCGTAATCGCACTTGCAAATCAGGGCTATGCGGCAAGCTACATCAGGAGCTTTATGATTACGTATTTAGTGGTCATAGATACCGTCACGCTCTCAGCGTTTTTCGCCTTTGGCCATGTTAACTCCGAAATTCTGGCCGATTTTTTCACTCTCGCTCCCTCCATCCTCATCGCATACTTAGTGGGGAGCAGAATACTTTTGAGGACGGATGGGGAGAGGTTGAAGAGGATAATTCTTGGAGTTGTCGTTTTACTCTCTTTGGTGGTGAGTCTGAGATATGGAGGTGGTTTGATTGGATGAAAGCTTTGAATTTTTCTGTGTGAGAATCGTTTTCGGATGGGGGAGGCTGTGCAGCCTTGAGGAGGAAGTTGAGAGGCTTAAGGGTAGAAAAGTAATCTTCATCGTTGACAGGGCTGTCAAAAAGTTTGTTGAAGAGCAGGACTTCAGCTTCGACTACGAGGTTTTTTCGGATGTAGAGCCAGAGCCAGAAATAAGCGTTGTTGATGAAATCGTTGACCAATTCACCTTCGACACAGTGGTGGGTGTTGGAGGAGGGAGCACTCTTGATGTTGCAAAGCTTACAGCTGTTGCCGGAGGAGAAAAAGTTAAAGCGCTGGATTTGATGGAAAAAAAGCTGCCTGAGAGAAAATGCAAGCTGATACTCTGTCCAACAACGGCAGGCACAGGTTCTGAAGTCACAAAACTCGCAGTCTTCAAAATTCCGGGAAGAGAGGTTAAGTATGTCTTCGACGACGAATCTCTCTATGCCGATACAGCTTTAGTTGATCCAAAGCTTACGATTTCCGCACCTCAGCACGTGACAGCAAGCTCTGGTATAGATGCACTCTGCCACGCCATCGAGGCGTACACGTCTCTATACTCAAATCCAGTCTCGGACATGTTTGCTGAGAGGGCTTTCAGAATTATACCGAACGCTTTGAGGGAAGCTTATGCGAATGGTGGGAATGTTAAAGCCAAAATTCAAATGGCATTTGCTTCTCTTCTCGCAGGAATTGCCTTCAACTCCGCCGGGACTTCATTGGGGCATGCGCTCGGCTATGCGCACAACCACATCCACAACAGCCCCCACGGCAGGAGTGTAGGGATGACGATGCCTTACGTTCTGCAGTACAACGCCATCGCGAACCTTGAGAAGCATGCGAGGATTGCGAGAGCCCTCGGTGAGGAGGGCAAATCTTTGAGAGAAACAGCCCTTAAAGCAGGAATCGGTTTTGCCAAGCTATTAAAGGATGTTGGAATTCCCTACAGGCTGAGTGACGTTGGAACGAGTGAGGATGACGTTGAGGAGATTACCGAAAGAATTTTCCTTAGCGAAAAGCACGTTCAGAGAAATCCCAGAATCGTGAGAAAAGAGGATGTTAGGGAGGTCGTGAGAAAGTCAATTAACGGACTTCTTTGGGAGGAAGAGTACTGAGAAGCCGTTTACGGTTATGGTATCGACCTTCATTTCATACTTTTTGCTGTAGTACTTTTCGTAGAGATACCTTAACAGGTTAAGGTGGAGTTTCGAGACGGCTTCGCTTCTCATGTCGTGATAGAAGACGAAGTTTATCTTCTCCCCGTCCCTCTGCACCTCAGCATGCTCAGCCCTGTTCAACAGGTTCCAGAGCTTTCCAACAGTTTTAAGCAAATCTTCAAAATCGAGGTCGCTTATCGGCTTCTTCGAGAGGTACTTGACGGCCATCTCAATCATACTTTCTTTCACAGCCCTCTCAGCATCACACTCAGCGAGGGCGGTGTAGTGGTCCTTCGCACACAGCATGAAGTTCAGCTCTTTGACAAATGCGAGGATTAGTATGTCATCTTCTCTTAAACTGCTAAGGTTGTCAGAAGCATAAAGCAAATCAACTGCCTTTTCAACTACGCTGCTTGTTGTCCTGTATTTTTTCTTCAAATCCTCGATTTTCCTCACTGTATCAGATGACACTGTCGTGTGAAGCCTGATTTTTACCATGGTTTTTTATCGTTCCACACCTTTAAAAACCTATCCCGAAGAAATTTTTTATATTGGTAAATCTACTGAAAACATGCAACCGGTTGGTCTTGACATTGGCACGAATTACACCAAGATAACTGCGGATGGTAAAAATGTTCTGCTTTATCCTTCCATTGTGGCTTATGGTGAAGAGAAGGACTGGAGTCTGAAGGGGGAGACTAAGAGCGTTTATATTGGCGACGAGGCTCTTTCCATAGTCCAGTCGATGGAAAACGTTGAAGTTCTCAGACCCCTTCATGAGGGTAGGGTGCTGCACACTTCTTACCTCGAACTTGCAAAATACGGTCTAAGCAAACTCAAGGTGAAGAACGGGATTATAGCAACAGGGCTTCCCGTTAAATCGTCTCGAAAGGAGAGAGAAGAGCTGAAAAAAGAGCTTGAATCCGCTTTAAATTCGAAGGTTCTGATATTTCCTGAGCCTGTTGGAACTATGGCTTACATGGGGATGGAAACCGGAGTGTGTGTCGATATAGGCTTTGGAACGACTGATGTGCTCGTAATTGCAGACATGGAGTACCTCAAAGGAGATACGATGCTGATGGGTGTTGACAAGCTTTACGAGAACCTTGAAGTCGCTGTCAGAAACAGGATTGGTATCAGCATAACTCCTGAAGAGATGACCAAGCTCCTTACTACAGAGGGATACGAAATTGGAAGGATAAGGGGAGGAAAGAAGGTAAGCGTCAGCAGGGACGAAATAATGCCGGAGTATGAAGGCTACGTAAAAACGTGGGTGGAAAGGATAGCGAGCAGGGTTAAGCTCGTTCTTGAGGGATTATCGACGACGCTGGTGGAGAACTTCGCAATTACAGGTGGAGGAAGCATGCTGCCCGGAGTTTACGAGATGTTCAAGGAGAGCTTCAGCGATATTGGGGACGTCAAAAGACCTGATGAGCCGATAAAGGCTAACTCCATCGGATACTACATCCTCGCTAAGTCACTTGTTGAGGAGGAGAAAGGAGGAAAGGTGGAGGCTGAAGCCGAAATTCTCGACGCTGAAGAGACCAAGAAAGGGAGGAAGAGCAAGAAATGAAGATAACAGTGGAAATTCCGCCAGATATGGAAAGACTGTTGATGAAAAAGTGCGAGGAGTCTGGCGTCACTCCATCCGAGTTCGTCTACCTTCTTCTTGAGTGGTACTTTTTCAAAAGGGGAAAGAAGGCAGAGGTTACAGGCGAGTTGAACGAATTTATGAGGGTGGCTAAGGAGGTTGCAGATGAGAGGGTGAGGTTCTGCAAGTTCAGCGATGGAGCTTACTGCGCTGTTGAGACTTTCGAAGACGTGTTTTCTGACAAGGAGCCCACACCCATATCTCCCTACAGGTGTCTTTTCTGCTTATACTACGTTGACAAGAGAAAAGATAAACGCAGAACTGAGTTCAGGGAGCTCACGGAGGCGAAGATGTACGACCTAGCAAAGATCGCAGCGAAGTTCGTAGTTGAACTCTACGGGGACAGGCTCGGATACAGACCGAAAACGAAGTCTGAAAGCATCGTCGAGTCCAAGGAAGAGAAAAAGGATGAGAAACTACCCAAGGTCAAAAAACTTCTCGATTGGTAAGGTTGGTCTGAACATAAACGGCGATTTGAGCGAAAAGGAGATAGAGGAAAGAGTCAAAATTGCCGAAAAGGCCGGAGTCAGAGTAATATGGATTGGGGAATTTGAGGGATTTGAAGACCCATTCAAGGTGGCTGATGTTGTTAGCTCATGCAGTAATCTGAAAGTCGGATTCGGGGTTCTTTCAGCACAGAAAGGTTGTGAAAGAATAGTTTCGGGCGTTGAAAGGCTGAGAGAAAGATACGGTGACAGATTCATTGTCGGGGTAGGAGCGGGAAGCTACGCAGACCCAAAGGAAGGATATGGGAGGCTCAAAAAATGTTTAGATTTTTTGAAAGATCTTGACGTTCCTGTTGTTGTCGGTGCAGGATCCCCAATGACCACCGCTCTCTCTAAAGGGACGGATGGCGTTCTGTTTAATTCGGTGAAAGAGGAGTTCATATCGTGGCTTCTCCGCTATGCTGACACACCATTCAAGGCAGCCTACGGTCCTGCTTTGATTTTACCGAGCAACAATGAAGAAGACCTGTTATTAGCAGCAGCAATAGTCTTCACAGGTAGCAGGAGGCTCATAGAGGAGTTCCAGTTTGAGAGAATTGCTAATGAGCTGCTGAAAGTGGACATCATGTCCCTCGTTAGAACAAGATGGGAAGGAGGAAGTATTGCGGACTGTGAGGGGGCCGAGGCTCTTTTCAAGTATAGAGACTTCCTGCTCGATAACTTCACCATAAGCGGGAGTGCTGAAGATGTGAAAGCAAGAATAAAGTCCTTGCTTCAACTCTGCGACCATGTCGTGCTCGCAGACCCCTTTTTCCGCGATATTGAATCCGTCAAAAAGCTAAAAGAAGTGGTTGTATGAGGAACGTTATCAGATTAATAAACCCATATGATGCCGGCCTTTTTCCCGAAGACTTTCCTGACAAAGAGGTTGTAAACCTCGCCTCGAATGAGAATCCGTATGAACCGAGTGAGGAGGTTAAAGAGGCGTATTTGAGAGCCGTAAACAAGATTTCGAGATATCCAAAAGCAGATTACTTCCGGCTGAAAGAGGCGATTGCAGAATATACGGGCTTTGAGGTGAAGAATATAGCAGTAGGTTGTGGGGCTTCTGAGATAATCTCGTGCATCTGCAACGTTATAGTTGAGGAGCTTGACAGAGTCGTGATTCCGATGCCTTCCTACACGCTCTACTCCATCTATGCCATGCTCCGCAACGCATCCATCAGCTTTCCCGTTTTTGAGAAGTACAATGTTGATGCGGAAGCCATCGCAAAGGAGAAGCCGAAGCTCGTGTTTTTGTGTTCTCCCAATAACCCCACAGGTAACAGTTTAAGCAGGAAAATTGTCGAAAGAGTTGCTGAAAGTGCGGATTATGTTGTGCTTGATGAAGCGTACGTCGAGTTCAGCGACGATTCCAAGATAGATATGGTTGAGGAGTTTGAAAACCTCATTGTGCTCAGGAGCTTCTCCAAGTTCTTCGCCTTGGCTGGAATGAGGGTTGGGTATGCTGTTTGCAGTGCAGAGATTGCAGAGGCAATTGAGAAGGTCAGACTTCCCTTCAGCATCAGTCATCCGGCAGTAGAGACGGCAATTGCTGCATTAAAGTCACTGGACTACTACGAGAACGTCAAGAAAGAAATAGTCGCTGAGAGAGAGAGGTTGATTGCGGGGCTTAGGAGAATTGACTGGCTCGAAGTTTATTCATCCGATGCCAATTTTGTGCTTGTAAAGGCGAATAAAGAGGGCGTAGTGGAGAAGCTGGCTGAGAAAGGCATCCTTGTCAGAGATGCGAGTGTTATGGGGCTGGAAGGGCTGCACATCAGGATTACAGTTGGGAAACCTGAGGAGAACGACAGGCTAATTGAGGCTTTTAAAGAAATTTAAAAGAGGTCGTCAGATGTAAGTACCTCAACACCGTCAACCTTCATTTTCCTGTCGCTCACAACCTTGGCTTTCAGTTTTTTGGCAGCAGTTATGCATTCTGCAAGCTCAACGCCATAGTCGAGGTACTTTGCAATGTCCTCTTCCGGAACCTCAATAACTTCGAGGTTCATTTTTAAACCAACCTTTGGCGGAAGTTTTCTGTAGCTCTCTCTTGTAACATAGACTTTTCCACCGTAATTCCTCTTATTTAGTTCCAAAACACCCTTTGAGTCAGCCACAATTCTCAGTGGAAGTTCGGGAAGTGGCATTGAGAGCAATATGTACACTCCAGCAGTCATCAAAATCCAGATTACAACTAGAGAGACTATGGCAAAAATTCCTCTCACGAATTCCTCAAGTCTGATAACGTTGAGAAGAACGAGGGCAAGGAAGCCAAAGAGTACGAAAGACGTTGAGATGAGTAAAGCTGCTACGGTGTCTCTTCTCCTTACCTCTTTGATCAGCTCTTCAAGCACAACCTCGAACTCGTCCAAATCAACCACCTCTCAAAAGCATTGGTATGCAGCCGTTTCTCACAGCTATTTCGGCCACATCTCTTCTCGTCGTTACCAGCGGTCTCTTTATCATGATTGCAGCGGCGATTGATTCCGCATACTTTCTCTCCAATCCCATATCTATGAACCTCTCCACAAGTTCTTCATCGGGAGATATAATAATGCTTCCGGGCAGAGCATTGGATGGTGTGGAGTATATCCTCCTGCCGTAAGCTCTCAGAAGTGCATAGTTTTGAGGTGTGACGGCCTCAGATGTAACAACAACACCCCTTCTGGTCATCAGGGGAACGAAAACAACAGCCATGAAAAGTACGTAAGTTGCAGGAAGCATCATTGCAACGTAGCTTTCCAAAACCTCAACAGGAATTTCCGGGACAGTTAAAGAGGGAAGAGAAACAGATATTGGCAGTGAGACAGGCTGTGGCTGTGCTGGCTGCGCAGGTTGGGCAGGTGGAACCTGGCCACCAGATGATGGTCTACCACCACCAGCACCTCCAGCACCACCCCCCGCTCCGCCTCCTCCTCCACCTGGACTTGGAAGTGTTTGGGAGAAGCCTTTCAGAGTTGCCCAGCCAACTATGTAGTTGCCCTCCACAAAGGTGGCAGGCAAAACGTAAACCTCACATTTATCGGAAAGTCTGGCCCTAGCCTTTGCGTAAAAAACCGGAACCTTATCGCTGGTCAAAGAGCTCTGAAACGTTCTGTTTCCCCCCGGTGGAAGATGGAAAGTTTCGTTAAAAAGGGGTTCTCTCTCGGTAAAAGTGTAATCGTCAATTTTCAGAACGTACCAGGCATCGAAGCTCACATTGACATCCTGATCGAGTGGGTTCTTTATTTTGAATTTTGCAGACCAGTTATCTCCAATTTGCTCCTTTTCGATTGATATAAGCAAATCCACTCCGTAATCAACAGGTACTGAACTCTTAAGCTCAAAGGACATGTCTGAATCGGGTATTTGAACTGAATTTCCTGAAACCAGGATTGAAAACGACCTTTCGCCATAGGCAGGGACCTCAGAGCGGAATTCTAGAGCCTCTCCAACTTCACAGCCAACACATTTCAGAAAATTGGCTGGTTTGGGTATTGTGAGGTTTACTTCAACACTCTCAGCGTAATTATTCCTCATGGTGAAAGTAACGTTAACACCACCACCCTCCCTTTTTGCGGTGCTAACGACTTCAAGGGGGAAATTTTCTGGAGTGAGAGTCTTGTAGGGGTCTATCTTTAGGTTTGAGTTTGCAGAAATAAGCGGGATATAAACGTATTCCCCCCTGTAGGAGAGGTTGACATCGTAAAGGTCGAAGGTGTAAGGGTTCGTGAAGTTGACCACAATCCAGTCCCTTCCAACCTGCTGGGTGGCGTTGGGGTAGAATACAACCTCTCTTATTTCGTAAATGCAAGCCGTTGTGGGAGTAATAAGGATGGCCAGGATAAGAAGAAATTGTAAGGGCTTCATCTCCTTAACCCTATAACCAGCAAAATCAAAAAGAGGCCCAGCAATGCCCCCCATATTACCACGTACCCTCTGACAGGCATGGTTGGAAGCGGTAACATCGAGAATTCTGCCGTGTAGAATGCTATGCTTCCTGCTGGAAGACTTCCCCTCCACATCGGAGAGTTTCCAGCTGGTGGTTCAGCAAACGTGAGCTTCCAGTTCGAGTTGACATTGATTTCGAGGTTCCTTATGTCCGTGTCCGTGCCAATAGGAATGGTAACAGACTTGAAAAGCAATCCGCTGTCAACTATGTCTGCGTTGTACTCAACAGTAAAGCTCAGAGTTTTTCCAGGTTCTATCGGATACCAGATTTCGTAAACAATTACAGTGTAGTCCTCCTTCTCCTCCACACTAACTTTAAAGGTTTTGCCGTCAGAATAAGCCTTAACGTCTGAAACTTTCACAGCTTTCCTCTGCTCTGTAAAAGGAACTGAGATGAAAGCAACCTTTAGCGGTTCAACCTTCTGGAGCCTTATCTCACCTATACCCGGCACAACAGGTTTGTCGATTAGATTTTTCAGAGTGATGTCATAACGAACATGTGCAAGGGAGTTAACATCCACAGTAATTTTGAAGTCGGATATTTCCTCAACTTTCTGAGCCTGAGCGGTTACAGGCAAAATTAGGAGCAATGCAATCAGCAATAACTTCCTGACCATCATTTTAAAAAAAGTAGGTGAAATTTAAAAAATTAACTTCTTTTTCTGTAACTAACGATAGCAACCAGTCCAGCAAAGGCCGTTGCGAGGGCCATCACCGATTCATAGCTCGTTGCCTTCGCACCGCTTACAAGGGTTATCTTCGGTGAGGTCTGCTCGTTCATGGAGAGCATTGGGTCAATACCGACCAGGAACGCATCGAGGACTTTGAAGTCTCCAGACCCTTGCACCTGGTAGAAGATAACCACTGACTGGTTGGCGTCGATTTCATCGTAATCCATGTAATCTCCGTCTCCATTGGCTCCTCCTTCAAGCGGGTATAGTCTCCACCAGTATCCTTTAGTATATCCGCCCATTGGATTATTGACATTCCCGATTCCCGAAAACATGCTTGAATTATTAACCCAGTTGCCGTCTTGCCTCACATCTGTCCAATTGTCGTTCCAGTTATACTCGCTAAATCTTTCAGGAATCAAATCGTAAACGTAAACATACGGAGATCTCTCGCCTCCAAGGTTTTCCACAACCAGCCAGACATCGAATACATTGTCTCCAGCACTTGCATTTGCCTGAACATACTTTGTAACCTTAACGAGGTATGTTCCGATGACGTATATCTTCTCAATCACTATAAAGTCGCTGCCGTATGTAATGTTTGCAGCATTAGCCGTGTTGCTTGCTGTTCCCCATCCATTTGTATCATCCTCTATCAGCTTAAAGGTGGCGTTTGCCCAGATTATGGGAACTTGGTCGTATGTGAATTCCATATTTCCAGTGGTGTAAGATGTGGATTCTGTAAGCTGCTGGTTTGGCTCGTAACCACATATTACATTTGGTGAGTCTAGAGCTGTTCCTCCGCTGCAGTTCAAATTGTTAAAGTTGTTATTCTGCACATAATTTGAGAAGTCTCCCTGCTGAGTTGCCCAAAGAGTGACATTCGTAACAACATACGTAAGCCCACTTGCAGTGTTGGTTATGGTGGCATTGCCCATCCAGTTGTTGTTTGCATCCGGACCGCTCTTGTTTACTGCGATACTGGCATTTCCGAATGCAAAAACATCCACAACTTTTGCTCCACTGACGTTTCCACTGCTTATACTGAACTCGAAAACCGCAAAGCCAAACGGCTCAAACCGAGTGGTGAAGGCGTCATTGCTCGTGTAGTTTCCTTCGACCTGGAACGATGTGTTAACTGAATTAGAGGGATTATTGAGATTAAGGCTGATTCTTGAAAAGACAATTGTACTATCAGCCGCTCCTGTGTAGTTTCCTGAATATGTATTAACATTTCCGTTGTTTGTTGTGGGTGTACCTACAACTTTCAGCGTCTTCCAGTTTTGGCTTCCGAAGTGCATTGTGTCATTGCTTAAATATTTGACAATTTTCATAGATGCTGTTGCTGTGTTTGGTAGTTGTGTATTACCTAACCAAGTGATATTGGGTGAAACATTAAGATACACAGTCCACGTGAATTCCCCTCTCGAAGGAATCTTGAACGGATCGTACCTCTCCTCCACAACAAACGGTGCTCCATCAGCGAGACCTGCTTCACTGTCATTAACATCGTAGAAAACACTCACAGTTTCACCGGGCGCTAAAACCGGTATGTGGATAAAGCAGTTAGCTCCACTCGTATTGAAAACTCCCTGTTTGTTTATTTTGTCAGGAACTGCAAGCGAAGAACCTGCAGAAACATCCGTCCTTGAACCCTCATAAGAGCATTCTCCCTTCAGATTCGGAATGTCTACTGCAACCCACACATCGTACAGATAATCATCCGGATCGTTGTTCGTTATGTTAACGAACCCCGTTACGTTTGTCTGGTAGCTGAACTGAACGTTGCCGTTGTTCTCTATGCCATCTGGTGTAACAGTGCTCCCTATCTTCTCCTCTATGTTAACCTGCAGTGGTGCTGCCGCTGAAGTGTTAATGGTTATTATTATGAGTGTAATTATTATCCCTACGAGCCCTATTTTCCGAAATCTCTCAACTGCCATGCTTGTGATGGTAATAAGCATATATAAAAAATTTTCGAGTTTTTGAATACATCGCAAATGAAGAATATAAACCCTACCGGAAACGTTTAATACTTCCTCGATTTTCTGATTCTGAAATGACTGAAAACGGCAGGTACGAGTACATAGTCATCGGCAGTGAAGCTGCCGGTGTGGGACTTGTCAGAGAGTTGACTGCTGCGGGAAAAAAGGTTCTTGCCGTTGACAAGTCCAAGGAAAAGATTGAACTGCTTGAAGATGAGGGATTCGATGCTTTAATTGCGGATCCGACCGATGAGAATTTCTACAGAAACCTTGACCTTGAGGGTGTTTCTGCTGTCCTAATTACAAGTTCTGATGATGAACTGAATCTGGAAACCGTTAAAGCGTTGCGAAGCGCTTCGGACGTTTACACAATTGTGAGAGTCTCTTCACCCAAAAGAAAGGAGGAGTTTGAGGAAGCAGGGGCAAATCTGGTAGTTCTTGTGGCTGACGCCGTAAAACAGGCTTTCATGGATAAAATAAAGAAGATGGAGACGCTGAAAAAGATAGAAAAGCTCAAGAATATAATGGAGTCGCTGAGAGGTAAGAGGCTCGGCATTTTTACCCACGATAACCCCGACCCGGACTCAATGTCGTCAGCATACGCCCTGAGGGAAATTGCAAAGCAATTTGACGTTATCGCGGACATTCTTTACTACGGAGAAATCTTGCATCAGAAAAACAGGGCTATGGTCAACCTGCTCGAAATACCAATGATTCGGGCGGATGAGGTTGAGTTAAGCCACTATGACGCTTTTGCAATTGTCGATTCTTCAGGGCCCGGAGTTAACAACTCAATCCCGCCTGAAATAGACATCTCCATCGTAATCGACCACCATCCTGCAGAAAAGGTCGTTGCAGACTTCATCGACCTCAGAGATGATGTCGGAGCTACTGCTACGATTCTGACGGAATACATAAAGGAGCTGAAAATAACTCCGAGCAAGATCCTCGCTACTGCACTTTTCTTCGGAATAAAGAGCGAAACGGACGAGTTTAAAAGAAACACCAGGACGGCAGACTTTCTGGCATGTGCATTTCTCTATCCGTTTGTTGACCAGGATTTGATTGAGAAAATTGAGAGTCCGTCCATCTCTACAGAAACGCTTGATATTCTTGGCACGGCAATCAAAAACAGGCAGGTTTATTCCAGCTTCCTCATAAGCTTTGCCGGATTCATCAACGACAGGGATGCGTTACCCCAGGCAGCAGACTTCCTGCTGAAGCTTGAAGGTATCTCCACCGTGGTCGTTTTTGGTGTGATAAAGGACACCGTTTACGTCTCAGCAAGGAACAAAGACGTGAGGATTCACATGGGTGAGGTTCTCAGGAGGGCTTTCAGTGATGTTGGAAGTGCTGGTGGACATGCGCATGCTGCAGGAGCACAGATACCTCTTGGAATCTTTGGAGAGACCAACGAAAAGGATTTGCTTGCAAAGCTGATAACGGAAGCAATTACAAAGAGATTACTTTCAGCAGTGGGCATGGAACAGAGCTAAGTTTAAATGCATAAAGTCTAAGGATGGCAGATGAGGCTGAACATAGTCGTTGTCGGTGTTGGCGGACAGGGTGCTTTAACAACTTCGGGAATAATAGCGAGGGCTGCAATGAAAGCAGGGCTGAATGTGGTTACTGCTGAAACTCACGGAATGGCGCAGAGGGGAGGAAGCGTTGAGGTTCATGTGAGAATCGGTGATGTTAAGGCGCCACTCATTCCAGAGGGTGGAGCTGATGTTATGATCGCTCTTGAACCTGCAGAAGCTCTGCGATACGTAAAGTTCCTGAACCGAAATAGCCTCGTGATTCTTAACACGAGAAAGATAATTCCTCCTTCTGTCACAGCGGGATCGGCAACCTATCCTGATCTGGACGATATCATCAGCGAGCTAAGAAAAATAACTCCAAGAGTTATACCCGTCAACGCCTCTGAAATTGCGGAGAAAGCGGGCAACGTTCTGGCAACGAATGTCGTCGTCGTTGGGATGCTTTTTGGGTATTACAGCATGCCATTCGGCATAGAGCACGTTGAAGAGGCTATAAAAGAGACGATGAAAAGCAAAATTGTCGATCTAAACTTGAAAGCATTAAAAATGGGTTATAATCAGGCTATATCAGCCCGGCCCTCTGCAGTATGAGCAAATCCTCCGTTTCAATTTTCTCTCCTCTCTTGAACATCTCGTAGATTTCCTTCGCTTTCCTTATCAGCTCTTCCTTCTCTCTCTGCTCCTTGCTCTTAACCTGCTTCGACTTCAAAGCCTTTATTACCTTCTCAAGATCCTTGATATCCTTTCTCCTCTTTATCGCCTCGTTGTGACATCTGTCCGCTTCCTTCTTGCTTTCTATGAACTTCTCATGCATTTCATCAGCCAGCTTCCTCGTCTCGTCGATCTCGCTGAACATTTGGGTTAGCTGCTCGTGGTACTTGTCCGCCTCTTCGGCATACGCTTTTAACTCATTCAGCAATTCTCTTGCCTGATCCTTCAGCTCTCTTATTCTCGATATCAGTCTCCTGAACTCCTCGTGCCTCTCAAGCTGAGCCTTCCTTTCCTCAAGCTCCTTCCTCAGCTTGGCGATTCTCTCTACCAGAGCCCTCTCTTTTTCTATCGTCAGAACTGCAGTCTGCTGCTTGAACTCCAGCCTCCTTATCTCCTTCTCGATCTCTCCAAGCGGCCTACCTCCCTTGTCGATGCTCCTTCTCAGCTTGTCGACTTCTTTATAAAGCGCGTCCACTTCCTTAAAAATCTCATTTCTCTTTGCCCTGATCTCCCTTACCTTGGCATTCAGCTCGTCTCTCTTTTCTTTCACAGACTTCGTTGCTGCAAGCATTTCTCTGACTTTCTTGTTTAGCTCGTCTCTCTTGTTCGCATACTCCCTCGCAGCCGCATTCAGCTCATCTCTCCTCCTAATGAAATCCTGAAGCTCTTTTTCGAGTTGTTCTTTCCTTTCTTCCAACTTTTCCAGCATCATGCTCTCACAACAGCGCGTTTTTTGGAAAACTCTGAAGTCACTTAGTTGGGATGTCTTAGACTGGATTTAAATTTTTCTCTTATTTCTCCGTTCAAGTTATGGACGGGATTGTCAGAGTGTGGAAGGGTTGCAGGCGAAAATGTTAAAAACATCTAACATTATGTTAGAAATACCTAACAAATGAGGTGAGAGAGTGGACAGGAAGAAGTTCGCGTTAATTGGGACTGTATTGGCAGTAGGGCTGGGCGGAACTGTGGGATATGCTGTGGAGAGCAAGCAACCGTATTTGGCAGTAATCGCAGTTATTGCAGCACTTGTATTGCTGAGAGCGGCAAGAGGAAGAGTCGATGAGTTCTGGAGGATGAAAGGATTGAAAGAGTGTCAGAGAGAGCATCAAGGAGAACTCTCGAATTGTTCAGCATCTCAGCCGCACTGCTGAGTGCATTGCTGATTGCCATGGGAAATGATGCAGGTTACGTTCTTGGATTTGCCGTTTGTACCATCTTGATACTTTACATTGGCTTTTACGCTTTCTATTCGAGGAGAGCTGTTTAAAGGTGTATTCAACTTTCAAATTTAACTACTAAGAGTGATGTGGTATGAAGACGAGAATAAAGGAATACAGAGCTAAACACAATATGACCCAAGAAGAGCTTGCAAAAAAGGTTGGGGTTAGAAGAGAAACGATAGTGTTTCTTGAAAAGGGGAAATACAACCCATCGCTAAAGCTCGCCTACAGGATAGCCAAGGTTTTTAATGTTAAAATAGAGGATATATTCATTTTTGATGATGAGTAATAATAACCAACGTTTAGTTCATGATGACTTTCATTGTGATAATGGAGAAAGCTTATCTATTGGAAAAGCAATCATAAATTAGTGAAGGATGACCTGAAACGCAAAAACATTACAGAGGCCGATGACGAGACTTTGAAGATAATAGTCGAGCGCAGTCCGGATCCTGTCATTATTCACGATGGTGAAAGAGTTCTTTACGCTAATCCCAAAGCTTTAGAGTACGTCTCCGTAGAAGACCTTATGGAGAAGAAACTTGTCGAATTCATTCACCCAGACTACCGGGCAATCGCGGTAGAGAGAATGTCCAAGGTGATGAGAGGTGAAGAAGTTGAGCCGTATGAAGAACTTTTCATTCTTCCCTATGGGAGAGAGGTTTGGTTCGAAACGAACCCAACTCCCATCACCTTCAGGGGTAAACGAGCGGTTTTACTCATTCTGCGAGATGTTACGGCAAGGAGAAGAACAGAAGAGAGGTACAGGGATTTCTTCGACAACTCTCTCGACATAATTGCCGTGACCGACTTGGAAGGGAATTTTATTGAAGTGAACAAGGCGTTTGAGGAAACTTTTGGCTATTCTAGGGAAGAAGTGAGAGGCAGGAACTTTGCAGAAGTCCTGAAACTCAGCAAAGAAGTGGCAGATGAGATATTCAGGGCCTACAACAAAGCTTTCAGGGAGAGAAAAAATCTTTCCGGACTATTATTCAAGGTCAAGCGAAAGGATTCACAGGAAATATTTATTGAAGGCAACGTCAGGCTGCTGTGGGAAGGAAACAAAGTTACAGGGTTCGTTGGGAACTTCAGGGATGTGACTGAAAGGGTTAAGCTGGAGGAGAGGCTAAAAGAGAGCGAGGAAAAATACCGATCTGTTTTCAACTACTCACCCTTAGCTATTATCGTTTTTGACGATAAGTCAAGGATCGTAGACTGGAACAGGAGAGCAGAGGTGATTTTTGGATGGAAAAAAGAAGAGGTTCTTGGAAAAGATATCATTGAACTCCTCGTTCCAGAGCCGCTGAAGGGCAAAATGCGGCAAATTGCGAAAAGAATCCTCAAAGGAGAGATTTACACGCACTCGATAAACGAGAATTTAACGAAAGACGGTAGAACCATCACGTGTGAGTGGCGCAACACGATTTATAGGGATGCTAAAGGAAGGATTTACGGCATTTCCATTGCCTCAGACGTCACCGAGAAAATAAAGATGGAAAGAGAGATAAAGGAGAGTGAAGAAAGATACAGGGCAGTTTTTACGCATTCTCCTGTCCTTATTGCGATTCTGGATAAAGAAGGGAGGTTTGTCGAAGCAAATCCAGCGATGGTGAAAAGCATTGGGGAAAATCCGATAGGCAGAACTTTATCTGAAATTTTTCCAGCAGATGTTGCAGAAAGAAGGCTCATGTACCTCAAGAAAGCTCTCGAGGAAGATTCGCTTGTTGAGTTTGAAGATGAGAGGAGTGGAAGATACTTCATCAACTTCTACCTGCCGATTGAAGTTAAGGGTGAAAAGCACTGCCTGGTGATCGCGCAGGAGATAACTGAACTTCGAAAGCTGAACAAGCTGTTGAGAGAAATGGTGGAAGTTAACGAAGCAATAGTCAGGATACGCGACCGCGGAGAACTTGTGAAGAAGATAGAGGAGACATTGTCAGATTATTCCGCAAAAATTGTAGAGAAACCTATTGGGGGAGAATGTATTGAAATAAGTTACGGCGAAAAAACGTACGGCTTTCTGTGTGTGAAAAGAGTGGATGAGGAAATGCGGTCTTTGCTGAAAACACTGATTGACGACATCGCATTTGCCTTCAAATCTATGGAAGATGAGGAAAGAAGAGAAGAGCTACTCAAACAGCTTGTTGAGAACATAAAAATGCTAGCTTACCTCGTTGACAGAATAAGGAATCCACTCGCAGCCATCAGGGCTTTTACTGAAATTTACATTGAGGATGAAGAGGTCAGGGACAAGATATTCAGGCAGATTGAAAGAATCGTGGAAATTGTCAGAAATCTCGACGTTTCGTGGGCAAAATCGGAAAGAATCGCCAAAATAAAAGAGGAAATTTACGATGTATCAAAAATAGAGAAGGAGTTTGAAAAAGCTTAGCTGGAGTACATCTGCCTCAGGACTTTCTTGTCTATCTTGCCGACGCTCGTCTTGGGGATCTCATCGACGATCTCAAATCTGTCCGGAACTGCCCACTTCGTTATCTTGCCCTCCTCAACAAACTTCATTAGGTGCTCCCTCAACTCTTCTTGTGTTGGCTTTTCTCCGGGCATTGGGACGATTATTGCAAGCGGTCTTTCTCCCCACTTCTCGTCCGGCACACCAATAACTGCAACCTCTCTAACCTTGGGATGCAGGCTCAGAAGGTTTTCGAGAGTCAGTGTTGAAATCCACTCTCCTCCGCTCTTGACGACATCCTTCAGCCTGTCAACGATTGTTATATATCCTTCCTCGTCCATGACGGCGATATCTCCGGTGTGCAGCCAGCCTCCCTCCCAGAGCTCCTTCGTCTTTTCCGGATCCTTGAGGTAGCTGTCAGTAAGCCAAGGTGCCCTCACAACTACCTCTCCCATGTCCTGCTCGTCAGGCTTGACGTCCGTGAAGTCTTCGTGCACGACTCTAACGTAAACCAAGGGGAATGGAATGCCAGTCTTTATCGAAAGTTCGACCTTCGTTTCCTCATCAACATCAAGCAGGTGTGGCTTCAGAAAGCCTCCTGTCAAAGCTGGGCAAGTTTCCGACATACCGTATGCAGCCATTGTGTATATTCCCTTCTCTCTCGCTCTTAATGCAAGACCTTTCGGGAGCTTCGCTCCGCCAATAAGAACCTTCCAGCCTGGGAACTTGAAACCTTCGGGGAGGTTATCAACGATCATCTGCAGAATTGTCGGGACACAGTGGCTGTAGGTAACCTTTTCAGTCAGCACAAGCTTTGCAATCATTTGAGGTTCATATCTCCCAGGATAGACATGTTTGAGGCCAAGAAGCCAGCTCATATACGGTACTCCCCAAGCATGGACATGGAACATTGGGGTAAGGGGCATGTAAACCTCGTTATCTCCAGTCAGGCGGAGAGGAGAACGGATACCAGTAAGTGCAACACTCCCCGCTAAAGTATGTAGGACAAGTTTTCTATGGGTGAACCAGACACCCTTGGGTCTCCCCGTTGTGCCTGTAGTGTAGCTCAAGGTTGCCATGGTGTTCTCGTCGAAGTCCGGGAATTCATAGTTAGGACTCGCCTTTTTCAGCATCTCCTCGTACTCTATGTCAGTGAGCTTTGTCTCAGGCATAGTGTCGTCGGTCATAACGACATAATTTTTCACAGTATCAAGTTTGTCTGAAATTGATTCAACAAGCGGTACAAAGTCCTTGTAAACAAGAACAACCTCATCCTCTGCATGCTGCATTGTGTAGAGGAGATCCTCAGGGCTCAGTCTTACGTTTACCGTATGCAGAACAGCCCCCATCATCGGGATAGCAAAGTAACATTCGAGATAGCGGTTGCTGTCCCAGTCAAGAACCGCAACTTTCGTTCCCTTCTTCACGCCAAGCTCCTCCAGCGCACTTGCAAGCCTGTGCACTCTCTCATAGATGTCCCTGTACGTGAACCTCCTCAAATCTCTGTAAACTATCTCCTGCTTCGGTGCATAGGTCACACCGCTCTCAAGAATGTGTTTCAGCAAAAGCTGGTAGTTATACGCCTCACTCATCAAACCACCTCTCTAATATCATTGATACTCAACCTAATCATGAGTATAAGAAAATTTTGGTATGTTCTGAAATTTACGTTACAAAATTTTAACTGGCCAAAACTTTTAACCAGGTCTTCGTACTTTTCTTCATGATTGCCAAATTTCTCAGAGAGCACGATGCTGACTTCATAATTCTCCATGGTTCAAGCAACGACGCGAACTTCTACTACGTGACGAAATTCAAAACATACGACCCCCTAACGTATATCGCAGGTATTGACGGTTCTGACATCCTTATTGTCCCTGAAATGGAAAAGAGGAGGGCGGAGAGGGAGAGCAGAGTTAAGGAAGTTGTTTCGCTCAACGACCTCGGATACATGGATAAACTGAAGGAGACGAAAGACGCAAAGAAGGCGTATCTGGACATTCTGGTGTCGGTTTTGAAGGAAGGGAGATGCAGGAAGCTCCTTCTCCCGGAAGAGCTGCCAACTTATATCTCCTTTGAGCTAATGAAGCACTTCCAGGCTGAGGTCGTAAAGAACCCTTTCACAAAGCTGAGAGTTATTAAAAGCTCTTCTGAAATTGAGAAAATAAGGGACACGAGCAACGCAATCCTTAGATGTGTTAAATGGGCAGTGGAGAACTTCAACTTTAAAACCTGCGAGGAGTTGAGGAGAGCGGTTGAGGTTAAGCTGTTTTCTGAGGGGTATTTGGCGGAGAATACAATAGCATCATCGGGAAAAGCCTCCTCCGACCCCCACGAGATTGGAAAGGGGGATATAAAGGATCACGTAGTTCTCGATGTCTTTCCGAAGAGCATTGAGCATCTTTACTACTCCGACTTTACGAGAACGATTTTTTTGAGGAAAAATGTCGAGCTTGAGGAGATGTACAAAGCTGTGGTTGATGCGCAGGAAAAGGCGATTGGGATGATAAAAAACGGGGTTGATGCGAGAGATGTTCACCAGCTGGTGAAGGACGTGCTCAACAACTACGGTTTCAAGACAGAGAAAGGAGAAGGGTTCATACACTCCACGGGGCACGGAATAGGACTTGAAGTGCACGAAGAGCCGAGGATTAGTGAGCTTAGCGTTGAGCTGAAGAAGGGGATGGTGGTTACCGTTGAGCCTGGGCTGTACTACTCCAAAATTGGAGGTGTAAGAGTTGAAGATACTGTTGTTGTGAGAGAAAAAGATTGTGAAGTCCTCACACCTTTCGAGAAGTTTATAAGGCTCTACTGAGTTTTTGCGGGAAGGATGAAGTCCTTGGGTGCGGATTCAATGGGCTCGAGATATTTTCTCAGCACTTTTGGAATCTCAACCCTTCCATCTTCCTGCTGGAAGTTCTCGATTATGGCTGTGATTGCCCTTGTAGTTGCAATTGCCGTAGAGTTTAGAGTGTGGACAAATCCCTTGCTCGGCTTACCTCTCTCCTCTGCAAACCTTATGTTGAGTCTGTAGCTCTGCCAGTCCGTGCAGTTGCTGCAGGAAACCATCTCTCTGTATTTGCCCTGAGCAGGCATCCACGCCTCAAGGTCGTACTTTTTGGCAGCAACAATTCCCAGATCTCCAGTGCAGATGTTCACGATTCTATACGGAATGCCTAACCCCTGCCACAGCTTCTCCACATTTTCCAAAAGCTTCTCATGCCAGTCCCAGCTTTGTTCCGGCAAGCAGAAGACGAACTGCTCGACCTTGTTGAACTGGTGGACTCTGAATATTCCCTTCGTGTCCTTTCCATGCGCTCCAGCCTCCTTTCTGAAGCAGGGGGAGACTCCGGCATAGAGCAGAGGTAACTCTCGCTCCTCAAGAACTTCCTTCATGTGCATTGCAGCGAGAGGATGCTCGCTCGTCGCTATGAGGTAGAGGTCATCATCCTCAACCTTGTATATCACCTCTTCAAAGTCGCTGAAGGCTGTAACTCCGCTGTAGGCCTCTCTTCGCATCATATAAGGTGGATTGACGACTGTAAATCCCGTCTTCTTGAGATAATCGAGAGCGTACATCATCAAAGCAAAATCAAGCCAGACGAGGTCGTTCAGCAAGTAGTAAAACCTCGCTCCCGCAACCTTCGCCGCCCTTTCGAGGTCAGCCCAGCCGAAAATTTCAACAGCATCAGCGTGGCCAACGGGCTTTACATCAGTCACCTCATACTCCGCCATACCACCAGTCATCTCGACAAAAGAATCAACATCTTCAAAGTAGACTTTCGCCTTCCCCCAGTACTTTATCGGCACGTTCTCTGTATCATCCTTCCCAATTGGAACGGTCTCATGAATTATGTTCGGAATGGAAAGCAGAACTTCCTCAAGCTCAGCCTCAAGCTTCTTAAGCTCCTGTTCCGCCCTTTTAACCTCTTCTGAGATAGCCTTTGCCTCCTCTATAATTTTCGCCCTCTCCTCACCCTTCGCCTCCTTCACCTTGCGTGCAAGCTCGTTTCTCCGCTTTCTTAGCTGATTCACTTCCTTAAGCTTCTCTCTCCACTTCCTGTCAAGTTCTACTGCCCTATCAACAATTTCAACACTCAAACCTCTTCTTCCTTGAGATTCGTAAAGAATTTCCGGATTTTCACGGACCGCCTTAAGAATGCTCCACATCAGCTTAAGTAAGAATGGCTTGTTTATAAAAATACGCCCAGAAGAAGTGAAAAGTATACCAGGCCGAGAGTTATGCTCGCAAGCTTGTACATTTTCCTTGCCTTAACTCTGTCAGGAGAGAGAGCAAACTTTATCGCCTTTAAAAGGAAAAATGCCACCGCAGAAGTGGATATAACGAGATAGAAAACCCCAAGCGGTAGTAGGATGTAGAGGCTGGCAGCTAAGACAAGCATCGCAGCGGTGGCGAGGACTATCATCCACGAAGCTCTCTCCATCCCCACCACAAGAGGATACATTGGAATGTTGGCCAGCCTGTAATCCTCCTCGTAGTGCATTGAAATGTACCAGATGTGAGAGGGAATCCAGAGGAGAACGATTGCTGCAATTATGAATCCGGGCAAGGTGAAGCCCTGCACCGCAACCCATCCTGCCAAGGCTGGCATCGCACCTGCAAACCCACCCAAGATGATAGAGTAGGGACTCCTTCTCTTTAGAAGAATTGTGTAAACGACGATGTCAAAGAAGAGGCCGAGGAAGACTACAAGAGCAAACTCGAAGCTTACCAGGAATCCAAGTGTCTGACCGATGGCAAAAATCCCTGCACCGAAGGCAGCGCACTCTGAAGGTTTCAAAATTCCTGCCGGGACAGGCCTTTGCCTCGTTCGGGGCATTATAGAATCAATATCCCTGTCAAGCCACATGTTGATTGCAGTTGTTCCGGAAATGGCCAGCCACATTGATAATGTAGCAATGAGGAAATTGAAGTCCGCCCCACCGCGGGCGACGATATAGGAGACTAAGAAAGTAATCATCAGAAGGAAAGTCTGCTTCGGCTTGGTCACCTCAATTAATGCCCGGATTTTGTTCACATTGAAAATTCGTGGTGGCGTCAAAAAAGTTTTCGCAATTTTTTGCATCAAAGATAGCTAATCGAAGTGCCTTGAATTCAGCGTTATTTCCTCCTCCTCTATTCCGGCATAGCCCAACCTTTCTGTAATCACTATGTAGGCCATTTCAGGCGGGATTGCACCGATTTCCGTAATGATAACGTCAATGTAGTCCCTCGGAGTGACATCGAAAGCCGGATTTCTCACCTTCACTCCAAGCTTCAGCAGTTCTTCCGGAGCAACTTCCCTTGCATCCCTCTCCTCGATAACAACAAGCTCTCCGAAGAGCGTTTTTGGGCTAAACTTGTATGTCTCAGCGGCGACCATAAACGGGACTCTCGCCTCCTTTGCTGCAAGAGCAATTTGTGAAGTGCCGATTTTGTTTATCAAAGCTCCATTGGCAGTTATCGTGTCAGCTCCAACCACAACACAGTCCACGTCGTCGATGAAATATCTTACAGCAGAGTCAACGATTAAAGTCACGTCAATCCCTGCCTCCCTTAACTGCCTAGCCGTTATATGCCCCTGCCACCTTGGCCTCGACTCGGTGGCTATGACCCTAATGTCCTTTCCATTCTCATGAGCTCTCTTTATCACTGACAAAGCAGCGGAGGAGTTGCAGTGAGTCATTATAGTGTAACCGTCCTTTATCCTCTTCTCCCCAATCTCACCGATTTTTCTCTGCGCGGTCTCAACCCAGTTAACGAACTCCTTCGCCCTCCTTATAACACTCTGCCTCTTCTCATCAACGCTTTCGCCGCTGTAACGCATGACATAGTTTATGGCGTTATAAAGGCTAACGGCCGTGGGGCGTGTTTTGAGAAGTGTGTCAGCTGCCAATCTCATCTCCTCATCAAACCTCTCGCCAGAAGCTCTTTCGGCAAACTTCATTAGCGTTTCAGCGGCAAATTTGGCAATTCTCGCTGCCCCCCTCACTTCCATGCTTTTGATCTTCTCTGCAGCTTCGAGGACTTCCTGCATAGTTAATCTCTTAACCAGCATAGGTTAAAAATTTTAGGCACTATAATAATTCTGGTTCTGAGGGGGGTTTTGGGACAAAATTCACCAATACCTTTTTGAAGCGTTTTATTCAGCCTCTGTTATAGTTAAAATTTGTCTATCTCTGAATATAGGTTTTGCGCACAATTCTAAAACAATAACGAATCTCCGGCTTTATTTCTCCATCTATGTGTCTGGTACCATAATTCAGGGTAAAATAGAATGAAGAAAAGTTATATCAGCAAAAACACAGCGTAAGATTTTTATAATGTTCGATAGAAATTAAAATGTCATGCAAAACATTTTGAGATGCCAAAGGGGGGAGGGAGTAGTTTTGTCCCAAAGCCTCTGAGGGGAGAAAAATATCAAAAATATGGGTAGCAATGAACAGTCAGAAAGAAAATTCAAAAACTAAACTTAATAAAAAATTTTTATAAAATATTTACTGCTGTATAAAGATAAAAGCCACCCGTCTCTCCAGAAACAAGCAGAACTTTTCCATCGTCGCTTAGCTTTACATACCCAATATCGTTCCGCTCTACATTCCATACTTCGTGCAGGTCTTTCAGAGAGTAGCAGTGAAGAACGCCATCCTTTCCAGTTACAACGAAGTTTTCATTGGCAAAGTAGGGAAAACCGGGCAGTTCTCCGACCTCCGAGAGGTTCCACGCAAGCACATGGGTGTTTTCGAATGCTTCATGCCAGAAAATGTATTTTTCGGATGGAATAAGGGACCTGTCCACTTAACACAAACACCACCTCAATCGGTTGTAGTACAGCATAA
>NZ_JACDNT010000004.1 GCF_017656475.1 Archaeoglobus sp. | reverse complement strand
TGAGAAGTTCTTGGGTGATAAGTTTAGGATGTTGTGCACTTAACCATAATTTCCAAGGAAGATGTAACGGCACCAAGATTTTGCATTGTGCTTTTTAGAACTAAATGCTAGCTAAATCGGGCAACCTTGCAACACTCACAACTCACCACAAACGACGAAAACAGTGTTTAAGGGTTTGAAGGCTAAACCTCCAGCTAATTCATAGCTTTTTGCAGCATTTACCAGCACAATTTCCTCAAAAATCCCAATCTCCTTCATCTTTTCCGCAACCCTCACCGCAACATCAACTCTTGCGGCGTTAACAACTACTCTCTCAGCGGTGCAAACTTCAAGCATGCACTCAATCCCTTTAGTCCCTCCAAAAAACGCAAGATCAACGTTATGGTTTTCAAGAAACTCTTTTCCGTCGGAGCAAACAACCTCAACATTCTCGAACTTTCTCAGCCTCTCCTGAGCCTGCTTTATGGCTTCAACGCTCAAATCTACAGCATAAGCCTTTGCGACATATGGAGCAAAGAACTCTGTAACAGCACCGCTCCCACAACCAATGTCTGCAAAAATCTTGGATTTGTCTGGCTTTAACTTTGAAAATACCACTCCAATAACCTCAGTTTTTGTGTACTTTCCCATCTTTCCCCCCTCTCACCTCAACCTCAACCGGATACCTCATAACCACTTTGGCCACATCCTGCATGCACCCATCCTCGCAAATCAGCAGAACTTTGTTTCCTTCAATAGCCCTTAAAATTGCCTTTTCAACGACATCTTTTCCCTTCTCACCATCACCCACAACACCAACGAAGTCAAATCCATCCTCTGGAAAGGAAGACAAGACAATCCTTCCACATGGGAAAGTTCTGATTCCGAGCTTTCTTGCCATGTTCCAGCTCAGCCTTTCTCCCTCCCAGACAATTCTTCCGGACTCCATAAAATAAAACTTGTCTCCAACGGCTTTGGCAAGATCGAGGTCGTGTGTGGAAATAACGACTCCCTTACCCTCCTTTTTGAGCATTCTTACAAGCTCGACAATCATGTCAAAGCCGTAACCATCAACGTTGGCTGAAGGCTCGTCCATGATTACGTATTCGGTATTCATGGCCAAGGCAGAGGCTATGGTCAACCTCCTCTTTTCCCCACCGCTCAAAGTGCTGCAGAGCCTCCGCTCGTATCCATTCAGACCGACAGCCTCAAGAGCTTCCCTCACAACCTTTTCAAGCTCCTCTCCATCAATACCGAGATTCTTCGGACCGAAGGCGACCTCCTGCCAGACGGTCGGAGAAAGAATCTGGTCGTCCGGATTCTGAAAAACGTAAAATACCTTCCTCCTCACCTTGAGGAGACTCTTTCTGTCATATTTCAGCCTCTCACCATCGACCGAGACGTATCCTTCATAGGGTCTGAGCAGACCGTTGAAGTGCTCCAGCAGGGTCGTCTTTCCGGCACCATTCTTCCCCATCAGAACCGTAACCACTCCCTTCTCAGCTTTAAAATCCACACCTTTCAGAATGTCCTTCTCACCATACCTGAACCAGAGATTCTCCGTGAGAATCAACCCAACCACCCGGCGAGAACTATTGCTGTAATTATCGAAGCTGAGATGCCAGCACCTCTGCTTCTGGATTGCAGTAGAGGATAGCAACCGCTGTAACACCTCGACTCCAAAGCCTCTTCCATGATCTCAGATCTCCTCAGAGACTTCATAAATGCTGAAAATGCGAGGAGGGAAGCGGTTCTTATCATGTTCCTGAATCCGAGGTAGCCGAGACGCGATGACGCTGCGGTGTCGAGCTTTGATATCTCCTCAAAAAGAATCTGAATTGTTCTATAGATGAGCATAAGCATCTCAACTATAAACTTCGGGATTCTCAGCTTCGATAGTGCAGTGATGAACTCAGGAATGGATGTAGTCATTATTAGGAAGGATAGAACTGACAGGGATGCAGTCGAGCGAAGCAGAACAGAAAAAGCTGTTTCAATGCTTTCGTCAGTGATCCTGAAAATCCAGAAGCTTACCAAAGCCTTTCCATCAATTGTGAGAAGAATTACAACCAACGCTCCCAGAAGAAAGAACGCTGGAACCCGGATTATTCTGATGTATGCTTTCCGGTCAGCGTAAATGCAAAGCGCTGAGAATATCACCGCTGCAAGGATTTGGGAGAACTTTCCAAGAACCATTACAAGTAAAAGGGATAATAAAGCAAGATAAACCTTTAAATCTCCATCCACAACCTTCCTTGACGACATCTGAACGGCTTCAAGCGTTTCGTGCATGTTTCTGTCCTCTGTAGTATCCGAGGAAATAACCAATAAGGGAAGCCCCGATTGCCGCCTGAAGACTGAACAGCAGGCTCTCAATTTCACCACTTGGCGGCTCCCAGATTGGAGAGAACCAAGGCTCGTAATCCGGATTTATTTTTGATATAATCTCCTCCGCCTGCTCGTCTGTCCCGGCCCATTCCTCCGCTTGAGCTGTGACTAAAAGAGCAAAGAGAATGATGAAAAAGACAGCTACCTTCCTGATCATGCTTTTATCACCTCCAGAACGTCACTCCTAACCTCGATGAGATATGAGAACAGCATCACCGCAACGATCCCTTCTACAATTGACAGGGGAACCTGTGTTATTGCGAATACACTCATGAATGTTGCCGCTGAGCTCAGAATCCCCGAAACCCCCTTAGATGAGGGAAAGGCCAGGGCAAGCTGCAGTGATGTCACAACGTAGGTGGCAAGATCAGCAAGCATAGCTGCAACGAAGACGGCAGCCTTAAAGTTATAATCCTTCAAAGCTCTGTAAGCCAACCAACCGACAAACGGGCCAATTATGCCCATTGATGCAGTGTTAGCTCCGAGAGTCGTGATACCGCCGTGAGCCAAAAGCAGTGCCTGATACAGGAGAACGATAATCGAGAGGAAAGCCGTTACAGATGGCCCGAAAAGAATCACAGCAATTCCAGTGCCTGTGGGATGAGAGCAGCTTCCGGTGACTGAAGGAAGCTTCAAAGCCGAGAGTACGAAGATAAATCCTGCAGCAACCGCCACAAGAGACTTCGTAGCCGGTTCTCTGTCTATTAACTTCTTCGTCTTCCATGCCCCGTAAATTGCTATCGGCATGGTAAAAGCGTACCACAAAGCGCTCCACTCAGCGGGAAGAAAACCCTCCATTATGTGCACCAGACCACCTCCTTTGACCTGACATCAAAAAAACTTTATTTAAATTTTTTGGATTTGGAGTAAAGTTTAATTAACTTGGTAGTGGTTGGTGCATAACCTATCATGCCGAGGTGATCTGGTTGCTTTACGGTGTGGGAATTGGACTTACAAGAGAACATCTGACTCTTGAGGCAATCAAGGTCATAGAGAAGGTCGATGAGGTGATAGTTCCAGGAAAAATGGCCTATGAGATTGTTAAAGATATTAGAGAACCGAGAGTCGTGGAGTTCCCGATGGGTAAAAGTGAAGAAGTTGTGAAAAATCTTGCTAAAGAGATTGCCAGAAGGGCAAATGAGGAGATAGCTTTTTGCTGTATCGGTGACCCGGTATTTTACTCCACATTTCGCCATCTCGTTGAGGAGTTGAGAAGAATTAAACTGGACGCCGAAATCATGATTGTCCCCGGAATAAGCAGCATATCAGCAGCCATGGCCCTCACAGAGACTTTCATCAGCAATTCGGCCATAATCTCCACTCCGAACTTTGATGAGGCAGAGGTTGCTGTGATTCTGAAGGTCAAAAATCCAATGGATGTTGAGAGAAAACTCAGAGACATGGGGTTTAGGGAGTTCTTCCTTCTTGAAAGGATGTTTATGGACGGTGAGGTTTTTTACGACGAGATGCCCGAAAAATCGAGCTACTTCAGCGTTCTTGTGGCGAGGAGGTAGTATGAAAGTCTACTTTGTCGGTTTCGGGCCGGGAGATGTTGAGCTTCTCACACTCAAGGCGTACAGGCTTTTGAAGGAAGCTGATCTGATCATATATCCCGGATCAATTATAGAAGAGGAGTTTCTTAGTGAGTTTGAAGGGGAGAAAGTCAACAGTCACGGAATGAAGCTTGAGGAGATTGTTGAAATTATAGAAGGGGCTGTGAAAGAGGGGAAGAAAGTTGTAAGGGTGCAGAGCAGCGATCCGTCTATTTTTGGAGCAATCTGGGAGCAGATAAGGGAGTTGAGGAAAAAGGGAATTGATTGCGAGGTTGTTCCCGGAGTCAGCAGCGTCTTTGCCTCCGCTGCCTCGCTCTGCATAGAACTCACATCACCGTCCATACCCGGCGTGGCAATTGTGAGGCCAGCGGGGAAGACGCTTAAGGAGGACTACCTGGAAGAGCTTGCAAGGCTGCCTCTGACACTCGTCATTCTTCTTGGGGCAGACAGGGTAGAGTATGTAGCGGAGAAGATTTCGAAGGTGAGGGGAGAAGAGGAGCCATGCGCTGTGGTGTTTCACGCTTCCAGAGAGGATGAGGTCAAGATAGTCTCGACACTCGGAAAGATAGCTGAGGAGGTAAGGAAGAGGGGGATAAGGAGGACTGCAACTATAATCGTGGGAAAGGTGGTTGAGGGTTATGATGAAAGGTCACACCTCTACGGATAAAATGAGAATCGCCCTCCTGTGCTTTGAAAAAGATAGGGATAAACTTAAGGAAATTCACGATTTGCTGAAAGGCCATGCTGAAGTCGAATTTGTGCCGTATTCAAGGGACGTTTGGGATAAGTTGATGGCTTACGACTGCATCGTCGCATACCTTGCTGCTGCTATAGTTGTTAGAGGAATTTGCGGAAAATTGAGGAGCAAGTGGTCTGACCCTGCGGTAATCGTGCTCGACAAGCCCCTGAAACATGCTGTTGTGCTGCTTGGAGGGCATCACGGGGGAAATGAGGTTGCTAGGCTTCTTGAAGGTGTTGGGCTGAAAGCGGTGATAACCACAGCCATGGAGTACAGCAACGGACTCAGCTTAGGAGTGGGTTTCAGAAAAAGCGTTAGGGCTGATGAGATTATTGACGCCATAAACAAAGCTCTTTCAGAGATTTGTGCAGAGATTGAGGATGTCAGAGTTATTGCAACTCTCGATGCAAAAAAAGGAAGTGCGATTGTGGAGGTTGCAGACAGGTTGAAAAAGCCCCTTCTCTTCGTTAAAGCTGAAGAGCTCAATTCCATGGAGTTGAGGGAAACCAAGGCGGTAAAAATTGGAGTGAAGAACGTTGCTGAAGGCTGCGCGATTTACGCGTCAAATACCGGCGAGCTTTTGCTTCCGAAAAGAGTTTACGGAGGTGTAACGGTTGCAATCGCAAGGTAAGCTTTACGTCGTTGGCATAGGGCCCGGAAATGTTGAGCTTATGACTTTAAAGGCTAGAAAAGCCATCGAGGAGTCAGAATACGTCGTGGGCTACAAAACTTATGTTGAAAGAATCTCCGATTTGCTTGAGGGTAAGAAGGTTGTAACCACACCGATGAGAAAAGAAGTTGAGAGGGTTGAGATTGCCCTGAATCTTGCGAGGGAGCATGTTGTCTCCCTTATAAGCGGTGGCGATCCATCAGTCTATGGTATACTGCCTCTCGTTGTTGAGTATGTTGTTGAGAACAACCTGGATGTGGCAATTGAGGTTGTTCCTGGTGTTACAGCAGTAAATGCCGCATCGGCACTTCTCGGCTCTCCAATAAGTGGTGACCATGCAGTTGTGAGCCTCAGCGACCTTCTCGTGCCTTGGAGCCAGATAGAAAAGAGGTTAATTTATGCGCTTAAGGGAGATTTTGTCGTCGCAATTTACAACCCTTCTAGCAGGAGAAGGAGGGAAAATCTGAGGAAAGTTTTGAAGCTGATAAGAAAGTTCAGGGGGGATGTGTGGGTAGGAGTCGTGAGAAACGCTTTCAGGGATGGTGAGAGAGTTGCAATAAAGAGAGTTTCGGAGCTTGAAGAGGATGAGGTGGACATGAACACGATTCTGATCGTGGGAAACTCTGAGAGCGTTGCAGCGAGGGGATTTATGTTTACTCCAAGGGGTTACTCGAGAAAATACAAAATTTCGCCAGAACGTAAAAGGGCTAAGATGGGTGCGGAAACAAGAGAGGGTGTGGAGATTGCGAGGAAAAGCGAGGAAATTCTTAAAGCCCTACACACTGAAGAGGGGTTGAAAGGGGATATAGTGAGGAGGTGCATCGCAACCACCGGAGATGTGTCTATCAGGGACGTTTTGAGGTTTAAGGGGGACGTTTACGAGGGTGTGAAGGCTTTGAAGGACGATTGCAGGATAATCGTTGACGTTCGCATGGTAAAGGCAGGTTTGAGGAGGGATTCAATAGCTGCAGTTGATTTTGGTGATGGTGAGAATACAAAGACCGCCTCAGGGTTAAGAAATCTTGAAGATCTGGTTGAAGGGAGCATTGTTGCAATAGGCAACTCACCTTCAGCCGCCCTAGCCTTGTATGAGATTGCTCAAAGCCATCGACCTAGATTTATTGTGGCCACACCCGTTGGTTTTGTGAACGCAGCAGAGTCCAAGGAAGCCATAAGGAGCCTCGAAATCCCGTCGATAACAACTGAAGGGCCGAGAGGAGGAAGCGGAATCTGTGCTGCGATTGTTAACTGCCTGATTGAGCATGCTGAGAGATCCGATTGAGCTTTACGAATACCCCTTCGAATGGCACGGAGGGGATGCAGAGTTGGCTGAGAAGGTCAAATCAGGCCTTTATATTCTCACAGAGGATGGCTTTCTGAGAAGAGGTATAACAACCGGCACAGCAGCTTCGGCGGCACTTGCTGCAGCAATATGCTCTAAGTCCGGTGAGGTCGAGGAGGTTGAGGTTCTCACACCTGTTGGAATTAAAGTCAGAGTGAGGGTAGAGGAGGCTGAAAGTGGCTTTGCGAGGGTCAGGAAGTTTGCCGGAGACCACGAGTTTGATGTAACCAACAACCTCGCTTTCGAGGCTCGTTTAATCGATGCCGGGATAAAGTTCGGTGAGGGAGTGGGTGAGAGGAAAGGAAGAAGGGCTGTCAGCGAATCTGCAATGAGGCAGATTATTAAAAACTTCGAATTCTACAGCAGAAAATTCGGATACAAGGGGGGAGTTGCCATTGAAGTTCCAGATGGGAGAAAGGTAGCCAAGAAGACCGGAAACGAGAGGGTTGGAGTGAAGAACGGAATTTCCATTCTCGGAACTACGGGATTCGTGGAGCCGTGGTGCAGAAAGCTCGTGGAAACCAAGCTGAAAATTGCGATGCAATATAGAAAGATAGCAATAACAACCGGCAGGAGAGCGTGGTTTTATGCTTTGAAAAAATATCCCGACTACCAGCCCTTTGTCTTTGGAGTTCACATAGATGAAGCGTTGAAGCATCCAGGCGAGAAGATTATTGTCGGCTTCCCCGGTTTGCTTTCAATCTGGGCTGGTGGAAGGGATAAGATTCAGGAGAAGGCTGAAAAGGCTGGAGTTAGAGTGGAGGTAATCGAGCATGATATGGGTCGTTGGAGCGGGGATATGCAGGGGACAGATAACTGAGAGAGGTAAAGAACTGCTGAGAAAAGCGGATATAGTTTACGGAAGCAGGAGAGCTTTTGAACTCATCGATTTTGAGTTGAAGGAGAAAAGAGTTCTCAGCAGGTTTGACAGCTCAGTTTTTGAGGAGATTGCAAGGGAGGGGAAAGAGAAAGAAGTCGTTGTGCTCTCCACCGGAGACCCGATGGTGGCTGGACTTGGAAAAAAATTCAGGGAAATGGGAGTAGAGGTGGAGATAGAGCCGGGGATTTCGAGCGTTCAGCTTGCCCTCGCCAAGCTCAAGGTAGACCTTACGGAGGTTGTGGTGGTTGACTGCCACGCAAGAGATTTTGATTCATCGACGCTTGATTTCCTTAAATATCGCCATTTGCTCATTTTGGCTGACAGGAGATTTGACCTCACCAAGCTTGGAGATAGAAAGATTATACTTCTTGAAAACCTCTGTATGGAGGGCGAATCGATTAGAGAGGGTTTTGCAGATTCGGTTGAGGTTAAATCGGATTATGCGATAATTTTTGTTGAAAGTTGATAAGGAGGTGGTAGAATGAAGAAAGGGTTGTTGATTGTTGGGCACGGGAGTCAGCTAAACCATTACAGAGAGGTTATGGAGCTGCACAGGAAGAGGATTGAGGATAGCGGCGCTTTTGATGAGGTAAAAATAGCCTTTGCCGCCAGGAAAAGAAGACCGATGCCCGATGAAGCCATAAGGGAGATGAACTGCGATATCGTTTATGTAGTACCGCTATTCATCTCCTACGGACTGCATGTCACGGAAGATTTACCGGACTTACTCGGGTTTCCGAGAGGGAGAGGGATAAAGGAAGGTGAGTTTGAGGGGAAGAAGGTCGTAATCTGCGAGCCGATTGGTGAGGACTACTTTGTGACGTACGCAATACTCAACTCTGTTTACAGAATCGGGAGAGAATGAGAATAGGGGGTAAGGATGGTAACCATCGCAATGTGGAGTGGGGGGAAGGACAGCAGCCTCGCCTTGTGGAGAGCGTTGAAAGAAACTAACGTTGACAGACTGCTCTGCATGGTTCACGAAGGGAAGGCGAGGGCGCACGGCATTGATGTCGAAATTATCAAAGCTCAGGAGAGGGCGATGGGCAAAGAAATACTCACCGAAGAGACGACGTGGGAAACCTACGAAGAGAGGCTAAAGAACGTCTTCAGAAGGATTGGCGTTAAAAAGGCCATTTTCGGAGACATTTATCTGCAAGAACATCGAGACTGGATAGAGAGGGTTTGCGGTGAGGTGGGGATTGAGCCTGTTTTTCCTCTCTGGAAAGAGGATACGGAAAAGCTGGCAAGAGAGTTCGTTGCTGCGGGATTCGAAGCCTACGTTATTGCAGTGAGGAAGGATTTGAAGGAGATTCTTGGTAAAAAGTTTGATGAACAGTTAATCGATTTTGCGTTGGAAAATGGAGTTGACCCCTGCGGGGAGAACGGTGAGTTTCACACACTTGTTGTTGACGGGCCAATATTCAAAGAGAGGGTTGTAGTAGAGTTTGGAGGGGTTTATGAGGGCGAAAGATACTATCATTTGAGGGTAAAAGTTCCGAATTTTATTTAATCCAAGGAATTTTAATTTTACTAAAAATGAGAATAACCTCTGAACTCAACCTCGAACGTTTTCCCGTTAAACTCAGCAAAAACTCCACCGCCTTTCTCAACCCTGCCTATTCTAATACCGTCCTCACTGCTTTTCGCCGTATAAACGAGTTCGAAGTCACCACCACCGTAAAGAAACAGCTCAAGCGGTTTTCTCGCACCGCTCAGGTGAGAGAGGTCAATGTTGTCTATCACGATTTTAACGTTGCTGCTCTGGCTGATTTGATGCAAGCTGACAGCAAGGCTATCGCTGACGTCCGTCATTGATGAAGCATAGCGGGCGATTCTCATCCCCTCCTCAATTCTGGGAACTGGAGTGTAGAGTTTCTCCGCATAGGGCAGTTCATCCCTTTTTGCCCCGTTTTCAAGCATTTCGAGGCACAGCTGGGCTTTTCCGGGAAGGTCTGTTATGAAAACATTTTCTCCCCCTCTTGCCCCCTTTCTTGTTATGTGCCTCTTCGCCTCTCCTATGGCAAAGCCAGCTATTGTTGTCACTTCACTAAAATCTATGTCCCCTCCAACAATCTTGATACCGTATCTGTCGGCAACCTTCTTCATCCCTTTAAGTATTTCCTCAAAGTATTCGGTGGACTTAAGGGAAATGGAGCTGAGAAAGTAGAGGGGTTTGGCTCCACAAGCGGCAATATCTGAAAGAGTGACGGCAATTGCCATCCAGCCCATCTCCTCAGGAAGCATGTATGGTGGGAAGTCGCTTATCTCGTTAACAGTGTCGCAGGTCAGCACGACTAATCTGTTTCCAATCTTGACGTATGCAGCATCGTGCTTTCCCGCGGGAGTGATAACATCTTCATTTCCAAATAAGCGTTCAACGATCTTTATGAGATCGAACTCTTTCATATTCGCACAAAACGCGACTCGTAACATAAAGGCTTGTGTAACTCTCTGTACCAAGACTGATTTCTTTGAAATTTCCAAGCTCGCTGAGAGTTTCTTCAAAGAAATCGCCGTGCGGAAATGCACCGACGCAGATTGTCACATCGTCTTCAAGCATATCTCCAAAATCAACTACATCTCCTTTTTCTCTGAAAAGCAAAACCTCTTTATTTTCGGCAACATCTCTCAGCTTGAGATCAACGAACTCAATCAACGTCGTTTCTGAAACTATCTTCCTCTCAACGAAAAGCTTCTCCATCAGTCCAACAAAGCGGTTATAGTTCCTCGGAAGTCGAGTTTTGCGGTTTATCCAGATCAGCTCACCGTTGATTGTGTGCACGTAAACTTCAAAGTCCTCCACGGGTGAGTCAAGAAGGAGGAGGAGGCACTGGTGGATTATGTCCGGCCTCCCTCTCTTTTCCCGGAATCTCAGCGATTTCATTGCCGAGTGGTGTTTTGAGTCATCCAGCAGAATCCTGGATGGACTCTTTCCCCTCCTTCTCGCATCAGCCCTTACCGCTGGGTGGTTGCGTATTTCTTCCGGAACGAGTTCGAGCGATGCCTCAAGAAAGACGAATGCACTCCCCACAGAGGAAATGGAGCAAAAAAGTTTAAGTTCTTTTCTCAAGAACTTATTCTGTGAATGAACTTTTAAGGAGAGCAGCAGAGATTGCGAGACAAATTTTGAAGCACGAAGAGGTTTTAGTCGTAACTCACATCGATGCGGACGGCATAACAGCCGGAACGATTGCCCACACTTCTTTGCTGAGAGCAGGCATTGAAAGCAGAATAAAATTTGTAAAGCAGCTCGATGAGGTCGAAATTGAGACAATAAAGGACAAGAACACTTTTGTCTGGTTTACTGACATTGGAAGCGGCGTTATCGACCTGCTGGAAGGTATTGAGTTTGCCATAACCGACCACCACGTTCCGCAACGCTCCCATCCAATGCAGCTCAATCCACACGATTTTGGCTACGATGGGGCTTTTGAGCTAAGCGGTGCCACAACGACGTACCTTGTGTCTAGGTATCTGCGAAATGGGACTACTCTGTTTGATTACGAAATTGACAACTCTGACCTTCTGCCAATCTCAATCGTCGGAGCTGTTGGTGATTTGCAAGACTCAAGGTGGGGAATGCTAAAGGGTCTTAACCGGGAAATAGTAATGGAGGGTAAAAGGAAAGGCCAGATAGAAATAATACGCGACCTGAGATTTTTCGGCAAGCAGACGAGACCCGTTGCAAAGATGCTTGAGTACAACTCCGATCCGTTTATTCCGGGAATTACTGGCAACGAGGCTGGTGTTCTGAATCTTCTGGACAGTCTTGGTGTGGATCCGTGGGTAAGGTGGATAGACCTTGAGATTGACAAGAAGAGAAAGGTCGTTTCCGCTTTAGTGGGCTTGGCAATGGATTTTGGAATCCCCTACACGAGCATTCTGAGGATGGTCGGAGAGTGTTACATCCTCATTAACGAGGAGGAGGGGACGGAGAAGAGAGACGCAATGGAGTTCTCCACACTGCTAAACGCAACGGCCAGATACAATGAGGCAGAGGTGGGGATGGGCGTTTGCCTCGGTGATGTGAGAGCTTACAGAAGGGCGAGAACGCTTCTGCAGAACCACAGAAGGAACCTTTCGGATGGAATAAAGTTCGTTGACAGGGAAGGGATTGAGGAGCTTGAGAACATTCAGTATTTCCATGCAAGAGACAACATACCCGATACAATCGTCGGAATCGTTGCGGGGATGTGCTTTTACAAGGGAAACAGGGAGAAGCCGATAGTAGCATTTGCGGAAAGTGATAAGGGTGTGAAGGTGTCTGCAAGGGCGACCTACAGACTTGTCGAGAAGGGAGTGCATCTGGCAAAGGCCCTTAAGAAAGCTGCAGAGTCTGTTGGAGGAGTCGGAGGGGGACACAGTGTTGCAGCCGGGGCTACAATTCCAGAAGGGAAAGAGGATGAGTTTTTGAAGATTCTCGACAGAGTAATAGGAGAGCAATTGAAGAGGTAAGGTCTTTAACCCAGAAGAGAAATTAAAATTATGGAACTTATAAGCGAGAACGTAAGGGCAGCTATGTGCTACACCCTTGGCTTCGTAACCGGAGTGCTGTTTTTATTCGACAGGAGTCCGTTCGTTAGATTTCATGCTATCCAGTCAACTCTAACTTTCTCAACGATAGCAGCTCTGGTTATTCTCCTTCCCGTGATTCCCGGTGGAGTTATACTCTCAAGAATCGTAATGGCCTTCAGTATCATCCTCTGGGCATTCTGCATCGTCAAGGCAAGTCGCGGAGAGGCGTTTAAGCTGCCTATTTTTGGAGACATTGCTGAAGAGCAGTTGAGCCCTAACTACACCTAACTCACATAACTGAAACAAAAACTATTTCTACCTCCTTTTACACTATATATGATTGGTGATCGGATGAGGCGATTCAACTGGCGCAAGTTTAGAAGAAAGGGCATGAGAAAGCTTTTTAGCAAGGATGAAAAGCTCCTTGAGAGCAATGTCGGAGAGATAAAAACTGTGAAGAGTGGAGAAAGCATAAAGGAAATCTCTAAGGAAGTCCTGCCTGAAGAATGAAGCTGAAAATAAAGTTTGTCGGTTTTGAAATTAAAGAGACTGAGGTTGATGTGAACGGGCAAAGCTACTCGGAGATACTTGAATCGCTCGGCATCAATCCCGAAACGGTTGTGGTGGTGAGGGACAACCTCCCCGTTCCGGTGGATGAGAAAGCAGAGGGAGGGGAGATAAAGGTTGTAAGAGTAATTTCGGGAGGTTAGGTTTTTAAATATTTTTTCATTAATTTAAATTTTCCACAAAACGTATAGAATAAAACGTTATAAAAGTTTTTCATGTGAAATATAGCAGTAAAACTTATAAAAGATGTTGATTACCGCTAATAAGGGAGTGATGTCTCATGCACAAAGAAGAAATAATCCTGCTGCACCTGACCCTCTACAACATTAAAAAGCTTTTTGAGAATGCAGGCATTGCCAACGGCCACTTCAGGGCCTATGACGAACTGGGCGTTCAGCCCGTACACATCCACAAAAGCAAAACTGAACACAAAAAGGCCATTTCTCTTCTTTGTAAGGGTATTTCCGAGATTTTCAGGGAGCGCAGCCCGGAGGATTTGATGGAGAGTGAAAGCATAAGGTTTGTAATCCAATCTATTGCACCTGAGATGTGCGAGCCATGAGGTACGCATCTTCCCCGTCGCTGTAGTAGCCATTGATCACATCGATGATTTCAAATCCAAATTTTTTGTACAGTTTTTGAGCCTGAACGTTTGAAACCCTCACTTCGAGCAGTATCTTCCTCTTCCCCCTTCCTTCGAGCCTTTTAATCGCTTCCGAAAGAAGCATCTTTCCTATTCCCATCCCCCTGAACTCTTTTCTTACGGCAAAGGCTATTATCTTTCCAGTGAACTCGTCGATATCCATTGTAACAATGTATCCGGCTATTTTGGAACCTATATCCGCAACAAGCAAGTCGGAACCGTAGGTTATGTAAACATAAACGTCGTAGGCAGGATTGCGTGGGGAAAAAGCCTCCTTATCTATCTCGAGGATTTCTTTGAAATCTTTGTGAGTGTAGTCTCTTATCGCTACAGTCTGCACAAAACTTAATTGTTCGTTTAGGATATAAAAATTGTTCATGCTGCAGGTTGCTGACTACATCGCAGAGAACTACAGCGGGAAGGTGGTGGAGGTAGGAGTAGGAAGGTTTACGGCAGTGGCAGAGATTCTGGCAAAAAGGGGTTTTGAGGTTGTCGTGACTGATATAGTCAAAAGAGATGTTCCGGAAGGGTGCAGGTTTTACTTAGATGATATCACAAGCCCCAAAATTCAAATTTATAAAGGAGCGTCTCTAATCTACTCGATCCGACCACCACCTGAGCTTTTTTCCGCAATACTGATGGTCTCGCAAAAAATTGGGGCAGACTGCATCATCAAACCCCTCTATGGGGACTACATGGACGCAAAAATCGTAAACTACAAGGGTGTGCAGTTCTACCTTGTAAGGAGGGAGGAATATGATTAAAGAGATTGAGGTTGAGCTGGACGGTTTTGGGGATATGACTGACATAACGGATGAGGTGAAGAATTTTGTTAAAGAGAGCGGTGTTGAGAGTGGAGCGGTTCCTGTATTCAGCATTGGAAGCACAGGGGCCATAACGACCATTGAATATGAACCGGGTTTGAAAAAAGACCTTCCAAGAATCATGGAAAAAATCGCTCCTTATGGAGAGCACTACGAGCACCACAAAACCTGGGGAGATGACAACGGCTCAGGGCATGTTAAGGCGAGCATAGTCGGCCCCTCTGTTGTTGTACCCTTCCAAAACAAGCGGCTGATTCTGGGGACGTGGCAGCAGGTTGTCGTTATAAACTTCGACACCAGAAGGAGAAAAAGGAAAGTATTGCTTCAGATTCTGAGGTCATGCTGACCAAGCTCTACCTGAAAAAGAAATTCGAGGAGTACTACTCGAAAAACGATATTGGGCTACCGAGGGAGTTTAGAAAGCGGGAATTCGCCTTCGTTCCGCTCGAATCGCTACCGGACTTTGTGATGCACAGGCACATATCCTTCAGCTCTGAAACTGATTTCAAAGCTTACGTTCTTTCCAACATCCCAGCTCACATCTACTTCTCTTCCGCATACTACGAAAAGCCTGCAGAGAGCAGGATGGAGGATAAGGGCTGGCTGGGGGCGGACTTTATTTTCGACATAGATGCGGATCACCTTCCTGTAAAAACCAAATCTTTTGAGAGAGCGCTTGAAATGGCCAAGAGGGAGATAAAGAAGCTTACAGCCATTCTCCGGGCTGATTTTGGAATAAAAGATATGAAAACTTACTTTTCTGGTGGTAGAGGTTATCATGTCCACGTCCACGATGAGGAGTTTCTCTCACTTGGGAGTGCGGAAAGGAGAGAGGTTGTTGATTACCTACGCCTCAATTCGCCGAGAATAGTTGTTGATGGAAGAGTTGTGGATTCAAATGCGGCGAGAAGAATTCTGAACTACCTCATGAAAAAAATTGAGTCGGATGAAATGCTGGCCAAGAAGCTCAAAATTTCATCTGCAGATTTGAAAAAAGAGAAGCTCCCCAAGAAAGTAGTTCAAGCTATAGAAAAGTTTGATTACACACTCCTCAGCGTTCACATCGACGCTCCGGTCACGGCAGACATCAAGAGGCTGATCAGACTTCCAGGGAGCCTTCACGGGAAGACCGGGCTGAGAGTGACGGAAGTTGAGGATATCGACAGCTTCGACCCCCTCAAAGATGCCGTCGCCTTTGGCGATGAGGAGGTAACTCTGAAAACGACAAAAAGAGTCAAACTGAGGATTGGTGATTTCAAGGGGAGGATATATCCGGGCAGAGTGAAGCTTCCCGAGTACGCTGCAGTGTTTTTGATATGCAGGGGACTTGCGAGCTACGAATCTTAGACCTTTTTGACTGCCGAGATTAGCTTGACGTTCATAACACCTCTCGCAGCCGAAATTTTATCAACAAGTACTTTTATCCTCTCCATTTTTCCCTTGACGAGTATCATCTCAAGACACTGGTCCTCGTTGAGGTGTATGTGCGTGCTTGAGGTGATAATTTCGTGAAAGTCGTGCTGCAGGTCGATGAGCAAGTCGCTGACACCCTTTACGTGGTGGTCATAAAGCACAACTAAAACGCCCACAACCTCTCCTTTTTCGCTCTCAAGCCACCTGTACTCGGTTATGTAAGTCCGAATCGCATCTCTGATGGCTTCACTCCTTGATGAGTAGCCTCTGGTGGAGATTATTCTGTCGAACTCGTCGAGGAGGTTTTTCGGCAGACTCACACCGATTCTTGTTATTCCCTCTTCCATGCATAACTTCGTTCAGAAATTTATAAAAAAGTATTCCTGATTTTTTAAAATTGAAGAATTTATAAAAAGTCAAACTATTATGAAACTCAACGGAGAATCCTGATAATTTCCCCCATTCCCTTGCTCCTCCCCTCTCTGAAGATGAACTTTTGCCCCTCGTAAACGAAGTGGGGGTAGTATTTAAACCGCATTCTCACAACTCCCCTGTCTCCCGACTTGAGATAATCTCGATCCATCTCCACAAATGTCACAGTCTCCGAGATTGTTTCAACGTGCATAACAGGCTCGTAACCTGCACTGATTAGAGTTGGATGGGTAAAGACGTACACCTCAGCTTCGAATTCCCAGACTGCTCTCGGCTCCTTTTTGCTTATTACCATCCCCCTTCTTAGCTCATCGTATCTCGCACCCTTTAACGCCACCCCGACTATGTCTCCGGGCTTGGCTTTGTCTATCCTGTAGTGGTGCATCTCTATGCTCTGAACCCTTACCTTCCTGAAGCTGCCATCTTGTAGAGGGCCTATGTAAACCTCCTCCCCTTCAACAAGCTCTCCGCTTTTCACACTCCCGCTAACAACCGTCCCGACCCCTGTTACTCTGTAAATCTTGTCTATGTACATGAGGAAGTCGGCATCTGACGTGTAGCGTTTTGGCAGGTGCAGAAGAATCTCCTCAAGGATGTCGTAACCTTCCAGCGTTACTGCAGAGGTTATGATGATGGGGACAAGAAGCTTGTTGGTGTTGAGCATCTCAGCAGCTTTCTTGGCATCGAGCTTTGATTTCAGAACGGTTGGCACCCTTCCCACCCTTCTGAGAGCTGCGGATATCTCGTTCAAAACCTGGTTTAGCTTAGCGTCGTCGACCATATCGACCTTCGTCACTGCTACAATGACGGGCAAATCCATTGCAAGCATAATCCCAAGATGCTCCTTGGTCGTTCTCATCACTCCATCGTTCGCGGCAACCACGAGAAGGCCGTAATCGACCTTCTGCCCCAGCAGACCTCTGATGGTTGTTCTGAGCCACGGCTCATGCCCGACTGTATCAACGAAGCTTACCAGCTTGTCTGCAGTCTCCACAACCATTGCCTTCTCAGTCTTGCTGGTTGGATTTTTCATTCTGAGGACTTCTCCATCCCTGTATCCGAATACTGCAAAGCTTATTTCGGCACTCAGCCCCCTCTCTATTTCGTGCTTAAGAACATCGAGGTAAACCCTCGTTGCTCCATCACCATCATCAGGTTTTCCGGTGATTAGGCAGCCAACAAGCGTTGATTTGCCGTGGTCAACATGTCCTGCAGTACCAATAAGGATGTGCTCCTTTGCCTTCGGCTTCCTGACCTCCACAACACCAACATAGCTCCCATTAACTTCGTATCGCTCAACGGAGGTTATCTCAGCCTCAATTTCTTCAGCAAGCTTTTCTAAAACTTCAAGAGTTTCAGAGAACTTTTTGTCGTCAAGTCCTTTAAGCTCCCCGCTGTCAGAAACGCCGACAACGTAGAGAGCCACGCCCTTGCCCATTATAATCCTGTGGTTCATCTGGCAGGCAAGCTGCCTGAATCTTCCCTCTCTCAGGTGGAAGGAGTTTAAAAACTCCTTGAACTCTACGTTCTCTCCTTCTCCTCTCTCCAAGAGTTTGAGGATTTTTTCCACAATTAAATTTCTCGGTTCGGGATTTAATTTTTTCCAGTTAATCACCAAACCTTTTTAATGTCTGTGCAGAATAAACACAATGAATCCGCTGGAAACGGAGATTGGCGGTCTGAGGATGAAAAACCCTCTCATGCTCGCAAGCGGGATTTTGGGTAGTAAAGTTCACTCTCTTAATCTTATTGCGAGAGATGCTGGGGCAGTTGTTGCGAAGTCGGTTGGGCTGGAGGAGAGGGAAGGCTACAGGAACCCGACGGTTGTCAACTGGAGATGCGGTCTGATAAATGCAATTGGCCTCGCCTCGCCTGCTGCAAGAGACTTTGCTGAAGAGTTGAAAGATTACACGAACGAATCCCCCCTTATTGTGAGCCTTTACGGATACTCCGTTGATGAGTTCGTGGAGCTTGTCAGAATTTTCGACTCTGCTTTACCATATCTACACGGCTACGAACTCAATCTGAGCTGTCCGCACGTGAAGGGGGCTGGTCTTGATCTGGGGATGGATTTGGAACTCTCATCGGAAATAGTCGAGGAGCTGAAGAGGAAAACGAGTCATCAGGTTTTTGCAAAGCTCTCAGCCTTGCACGACTACATACGCCTTGCGAAAGCTCTCGAAGATGCAGGAGTGGATGGAGTAGTCATCTCCAACACGCTCAGGGGGATGAAGATAGACATTCTTTCAGGAAGGCCCGTTCTAAGCAACATTTCGGGTGGTGTCAGCGGGCCAGCAATAAAGCCAGTTGCCTTAAAATGCGTTTACGACCTCTACAAGGAGGTTGAAGTTCCGATAATCGGCTGTGGAGGCATTACAAGTTTTGAGGATGTTCTTGAGTTCATCATGGCGGGGGCAAAGGCTGTGCAGATAGGTTCAGCAGTCTATTACAGCCGAAGAATCTTCTACAGTCTAAAGGAGAGTCTGATAGCTTTTGCGAGAGCAAGAGAATGTACTATCTCTGACCTTGTCGGTATCGCTCATAACTCAACTGGCTGAGAGAGCAAAGGACTTTTCAGCATTTTTTCAAAAAAGTTTTCATCTTTCAGAACTGCCCTTGCCGCGGAAGCCATCTTTGCTCCCGACCTGATGATCTTCTCCCCGCTTTCAATGTCGACAAAGGAGTTGTTTCCTATAACATTGCCAATCTTCGCCATCCTTTCGATCAGCGAGAAATCACACCCACCTCCCGGAATCATCGCATCCAGATGGATCGCGAGGCATCCGGCATCGAAGAGCTTTTTGGCGAGCCTCTCGTAGTCCAGTTCGTGCCCACCCCTTATTTTCACGAACGTTGGCACAATTTTCGAGACTCGGCTGACAATCTCCACCAATTTCCCGCTGTGAAACAGCAACCACTCTCCACATCCAATTTCCACAAATTCCGGCTGTCTGCAGTGTGCATTTACTTCAAGAATGCCATCGTAGCTTTCCACGAGTTCTGCAGCCTCCAGATACCCTTCAAGAGATGATGACCTGACGTTTACAGCAAAATTCCTTTTCCCAAGCTTTCTTATCTCATTCTCTATCTCGTCTATTCCAAAGAGGAACTCCTTTCTCCCCCTCCTGACAGCCTTCTTGGCAGCTTCAATAGCTTTTCTGTCAGCATTAAATCCTCCGAGTATTACCAATGCTGCCCTCTGCCTTCTGCAAAAATCCGCGTTGTTTATTCCGGCCATCGCGGATAAAACGAGGCGGTTTTCAAACCTCATACTTCAGTTCGTTGAGCCTTAAAATCCCGTCGAAAACTCTGTTTGCACCGCCCGTCATGTATGCTGTGCCCTCAGTCAAATCGATTTTAAGCAAACCGCCCTTCGTCACCACATTTACCGTATTTCCAACAAGGCCGAGCTTGTTGGCTATTGCGGCAACAGCCACGCTGCCCGTCCCGCAGCTGAGCGTTTCATCTTCAACGCCCCGCTCGTACGTTCTGATTCTGATAATGTTCCCTCCTTCAACCTTTGCGAAGTTTACGTTAGTTCCCTCCGGGAATATCTCTGCATACCTAATTTTTCTCGCCATAGGGATTATGTCGAAGTCGAGGTCGTCAACAAATGCAACGACGTGTGGAACTCCGGTGTTGGCAGCATAAACTCTTAATTTTTTGCCTTCATGCTCGAACTCATACCCCCAAACGTCAGCTGTTGCGGGAATCTCCTCCTTTTTGAACTTAGGCTTCCCAATGTCAACCTTAACCCACCATCCATCGTCATTCCGCGTAACCTCAAGCTCAAGAATCCCTGCGAGCGTTTCCACCTTCAGCCTCTCCCCCGCGTAACCTTCCTCCACCACGTAGCGGGAGAAACACCTGATACCGTTTCCGCACATCTCAGCCTCGCTGCCGTCGCTGTTGAAGTACCTGAACCTGACGTCCGCTTTATCTGAAGGCTGGACGAAGAGTGCACCATCAGCCCCGACGCCGAAGTTCCTGTGGCATACTGCCCTGACGAACCTCGGCTTATCTTCTTCCCTGACAACCACTCCGTTGAACTCATCAATCAAAATGAAGTCGTTTCCGTTGCCGTGCATCTTTGTAAAGGCTATGCGCATGAAGCTAGTATGGGGGAGACTTTTAAAGGTTCTTGGCTACTTTTTCTGTGAAGGTTGGAGTTGTCTTGAATCCTCACGCTGGCGGAGGCTTTGATGATTCAAAGAAGGCCAAAGTAACTGAGGTTCTGAAAAAGCTTGATGGGGACTTCGTTACGACGAGCAGGATAGCGAAAATGCTTGGAATTGAGGCGGAGGTCATCCATCTGGAGGAGACAGATACGAGGCTTGACACCTTAAATCTGGTGCGAATGCTTGACGGGAATGTGGACGTTATTGCAGTGTTTGGGGGGGATGGGACGGTAAGCGATGCAGCTTCTGCAAGACCAAAAACACCCTTACTCTGCATAGGCATCGGAACAACTAACGTAAGTCCAGCTCTCTGTCCGGCAGACTTCGAGAAGCTCAGGGAGGTTGAAATGAGAGGATTGGTTGTGAAATTTAAGGAGGATGAAAGGGTTGCGTTCAATGACGTCGTTGTCGGTTCGACAATACTCTCCACTGTTGAAGGCAAAAAGGTTCAGGTGGATGCACGCAGCTTTATGAAAGGTGAAAAAGTCATAGCCAGGCCAAGAAAGTTCAGGGCTAAGGTGGAGGTTGGAGATAAGGTTGTTGAGGGTGTTTTTGGCAATATATTTGTGGGCATGACAGATATGAGGTTCCTCGGTAAGGGAATAGCGGGAGGTACTTCCCTATCAGCGTTTCTCGGCTTTAAAGGAGTTGTCGCCTGCATCAGCGAAGGCATAGTTGTTTCAACGTACACGAAGGATGATTTGAGAAGAATAGAACCAATTGTAACCACCACCATCAGTTTTGATGATGAAACTGTAAAGATAAGCGCTGAAGAAGTAGTTTCCTGCGATGGCAACCCGCTGGGTGTTGGTGAAGTGGAGGTTAGGATAGAGGACGATGTGGTGAAGGTAATGAAACCTTTTAATGGGCAGGGGTAAGAAAGAGATGATGAACGTTTGCATCGCCGGTGCGGCAGGAGATGGAGTCAGAGGTGGTGGAGTAATTCTCGGAAAAATCTTCAGCGAACTCGGCTACAGTGTTTTCGTCTATCAGGAATATCAGTCAAGAATAAGGGGAGGGTATAATGCGAGCGTTGTGAGAGCTTCAGAGAGGGAGATCGACTCTCACGCTTACTACTACGATGCCCTGATATGTCTGCAGGATTACGTTTTTGAAAGACATGTTGATAGGTTGAGGGGTTTGTTGATCTGCGATTCATCTTTCAGCCTTGATCATGATAGGAAAGTTGAGTTTCCAATCAGTGAAACGGTAAAGAAGTTGAACCTGCCCGACGTTTCCAGAAACATTGCTGCTATCTCTGTCTTTTGTAAATTGTTTGGGGTTGATATTGAAGTGCTGGAGAAAGTAATTCGAGAGAGCTTTGGTGAGAGGGGCGAACGAAATATTGAAGCTGTTAAAGCCGTTTACGAGGATCTCAACGTTTCCATAGGCCAGATGCAACGGGTTGGTGAAAGAAAAGAGCTTGTTTCAGGGGCAAAGGCGATTGCCGAGGGTATGCTGAATGCAGGGTTGAAGTTTTACTATGCCTACCCCATGACTCCTGCCTCACCAATACTCCACATTCTTGCTGCGGATAGTAGATGCATTGCCCTGCAGCCAGAGAACGAGATTGCCGCAATTATGATGGTCATAGGAAGCGCTTTTGGTGGTGAGAGGGCTGCAGTTGGTACGAGTGGTGGTGGATTCGCCTTAATGAGCGAAAGCATAAGTCTTGCTGGAATGGCTGAGATACCTGTTTTGATAATCCTTGCCCAGAGGAGCGGGCCTTCTACTGGAATGGCCACATTCACAGCGCAGCAGGACCTTTACTTTGCCCTCAACCCTGCTCATGGAGAGTTTCCACTCATAGTTGCCTCTCCTTTAACGATTGAGGACTCTTACAAACTTGCCGGAGATCTTCTGAACCTTGCCTGGGAGTTCCAGACTCCCGCGATACTTCTGACTGAGAAGCACATGACAGAGAGTTATACCACAGCAAAGCTTGGAGGCGTGGTGAAGAAAGAGGTGGAGATTTTCAGGGAGAAGTGCAGCGAGGTTTTCGAGAGGTATAAAATAACTGAGAGTGGCATCTCTCCATACGCTTCGCCCCCAGCTTTGGTCAAGGCAAACAGCAACGAGCACGACGAGTACGGCTTTGCGACCGATGATGCTGAAATTGCCACCAAGATGTATGCGAAAAGGATGAGGAAAGAGAAAGAAATAGCAAAGGTTGTTGAAAACCTTGAGCCTTTTGTGGAGATGAAGAACGGGAAAGACTGGATTGTGACATGGGGCAGCAATTTTGGGGCTGTGAAGGAAGTTGCGGAAGAACTGGGATTCAGTGTTGCCGCAGTCAGGTTTATGAGACCTCTCTTCTTACCAAAAATCAGTGGAGAGATGTTCTGTGTGGAATGCAACTACGCAGGACTTCTCGCGAAACTGCTTGAGGCTGAAGGTCTTGAAGTAAAAAGGATTCTCAGGTGGGATGGTAGGCCGTTCACACCTGAAGAAATAAGGAGGGAGATTGAGAGATGGGCAGAATAAGCTGGTGTCCTGGGTGTGGGAACTTTGCAATTCTGAAAGCCTTTGAAAAAGCCAGTAGGAGGGTAATCGAGGAGGGGTACGATGTTGCTGTGTCATCCGGCATAGGCTGCCACGGAAAAATCTCCGACTACCTCAATCTCCCGAGTTTTCACGTCATTCACGGTAGAGTTCCACCATTCTTGACTGGTTTAAAGCTCGCAAATCCAAACCTCATTGTTGTAGGATTTTCTGGAGACGGTGATGGCCTGAATGAGGGTGTTGAGCACCTTGTTCATGCAGCGAGAAGAAACACAGATATCGCAATAATCCTGCACAACAACGGCGTTTTTGGGCTTACAACAGGGCAGGTTACCGCTACCTCTCCAAAAGGCAGAAAGAGTAGATCAACACCTTACGGAAATCCAGAGTACCCGATAAACGCATGCCAGCTAATGCTTGCAAGCGGAGCTACCTTTGTGGCGAGGGTCTTTGCCGGAGAACAGAAGAAAATGGCTGAGGTTTTTTACCGAGCGATGAAGCACAGGGGCTTTTCTTTTGTGGAGGTTTTGCAGCCATGTGTGAGCTTCAACAACTTCTGGGATCTCCGCAAAGAGGTTTTCTGGGTTGAAAAGGCTGAGAGCGTTCATGAGGCCATGCGGAAGTGTGAGGATGTCAGGGCATGCGGTATTTTTTATGCCGAGGAGAAGGAAACCTACGAGGATGCTGTATGGAGGTCTATGTTCTAAGGCTCGGACACAGGCCGGAAAGGGATAAGCGCATTTCAACACATGTCGCCCTGACTGCAAGGGCCTTCGGGGCGAAGGGGATATATTTCGACGTTGAGGACAAATCGGTCTTTGAAAGTGTACGGGATGTCGTTGAGAGGTGGGGTGGGGATTTTTTCATCGAGGCGGTAAACTGGAAAAAGCTTCTTAGGACATTTGAAGGATTGAAAGTTCACCTAACGATGTACGGCATACCCTTACCTCAAAAGGTGGAGAGGATAAAGAAAGCTGACAGAGTTCTTGTGATTGTTGGGGCAGAGAAGGTTCCGCCAGAAGTGTACGAGATGTGCGACCTGAACATTTCAATAGGCACCCAACCACACAGCGAGGTTGCTGCTCTGGCGGTTTTCCTCGACAGAGTTCTTGGGAAGGTCTTTGATATAAGTTTTGAAGACGCAAAAATCAGGGTGATTCCGAGCGAGAGGAGTAAGAAGGTTGTTTCAGATTAGCTCTATTTCAATTCTGTCCTTGGTTGCTTCAATTCTCTTCAGCCTTTTTGCAATCTCAAACCTCAATCTGTCCGGCACTCGCTCATCAGCGGTCTTTACACCAATCCTGTCAAGAATGAAGCTGAAGAGGAGATTGCTGTTGTAGAACAGTAACGCTGAGAAGCCTAAATCAAGGTAAATCCTGAAGTTCTGTTCACCCATCATCAAATCGTAGCCTCTTTCCCTGAGCCATTCTTCAAATTCATCCATCGAGAGCTTCACGAACTTTGTTGAAAGGGGTGTTTTAAAAGCTTTGCCAGCTTCACTTTGTCCTGTAAACACTGAAGTTCATGCACGAAACGTCTGTAAGCGGCCCTCTAAACACCAGAAATTCCGGAACTCTCGAGATGTCGGGCTGTGTCCAGAATGTCCAGCATCTAACAACCATCGTCTCTACGAACTCCAAGTTGGTTTTATCGAGCCTCATGTCGTTTGTAGTATTGACAATAATATAGTCTCCTTCTTCAAACATCCTTCCTTCAACGCTGGCAGATATAAAGTAAGCTTTGTGGTCTTTGAGATACCACGCGAGAGGCCAGTACTCGCCAATGCTTGTGAAGACATAAACAGTCTCGTTCTTCGTTTTCTCTGCAAACTCCCTAACATCGTACTGGGTGGGTAAGTAGAGTGCGGGTTCTGCGGGGTTCACCGGGTTGATGTGGTTAACGTGGACAGAACCGTAAGCCGAGAAGAGAATGCAAATCACCACAACACACTTCAACTTCTGTCTGTCGATTCTGGAAGCAAGCCTGCTTATCCCGATTCCCGCCAGAAGATACATGGGGAAGAGGATGTGGACGTTGAGCCACGGAACTTTTTCCTGCATGTAGGAGAAGAAAATCAGAGAGCTAAGGAACCAGTAGGCAGCAAAGGCTTCAAATTCTTTTCTCTGTGTAATTATGGTGTACACTGCAAAAATGGCCAGCAAAAAGGCCGGTAAGTCGTAGAGGAGGATTAATTCGAGGTAGTAATACCAGGGCCCGGCGATTCTTGCAATTTCATGCTGGTACTTCCAGTAGCTTACTGCCTTCACCGCCGGAAACTCTGAAAAATTCGTGAGAGGAGTGGTGTAGGTGAACAAGTTGGTGTAAAAGGCAAAATAAACCAGTAAGAATACTGCAAGCGAGATGGCCAAATCAGAGACTCTGAACTTTTTGATGTCGAATATGAAATACAGGGCAAATATCGCAGCGATAGGGTAGAAAGTCTCCTTAAGGGTCGCAAAGAGGGCCATGAAGACGAATGCTGCCGCTAAAAAGAGAGTGTCTTTGTCCACTCTGAGATCTGTCAGGCTCTTTTCCTTTTCGAGATATCTGAAAATAAAGTAAGCGAACAGGGCGGTGAAGAGAAGTTGGAATATGTCCGCCCTGCAGAACCTTGAGTAGTTTACGATTATGGCCGAGATGGCTACAAGAATTGCTGCAATAACAGCCGCATCATCCCCAATAAACCTTCTGTAGAGGAAAGGTGTTAGTGAAACCACAATTCCCGTTAAAGCGGGAAGGATGCGAAGGGAAAACTCACTCTCTCCAAGAGTTTGAACGGGAACGTAAAGCAGGTAGTAAAGGAGAGGCCCATGATATGCCGGGTCGTACTTGTAGTTTCCGTTAAAAAGGGATTTCAGGATGGTTGCATGAATACTCTCATCAAAGAAAAGCGGAGGAAGGGATAAATTGTAAAGCCTCATCAAAGCGGCAATTATGACTACAGCGATGATTGGAATGGTCTTTCTCATGAAGGAAAGATTCTAAGTTGAATTATATTGGTTTCTCTTCAGCTTCCTTTTTGTGATTTCTTCCCTAACACACCTAACAAACTCCTGAACTTCCCTCGACTCTGTATCCAGTATCCTCCACTTTCTGGCAATTTTTCTGTTCTCAACTCCGCTTCCAACAAACTCGTAGAAAACACTGGTTCTGTAAAAGTAGAGGCCGAGAGCGCCAATACCGATGAGGGGGAATGCCCAAAATCCTACGACAAGTCCCAGGGCGATTATTGCTCCTCCCCCAACAAGCAGCCTGACATCTCTTCTGGTTGAGAGAGCAATTCCGTCAACCTCAGAGTATGGCAGTTCTGCAAAATCCTCCCCCTTAGTTGTTGCCTTATACTTCAAAATCCTCGCGTTAGTTGCGTAGAACTCATATCCAGTCAGACTGTCCCTGCACTGAGACAGAATTTCCTCCTCAGGGGAGAGATAATACCTTATTCCGCTTCTGACCTCCACCTCTCCAGAGGAGAGTTTTTCTATCAGCCTCTTTACCTCATTAACTTTCTTTACCTTTCTTCGGAGATACTCCTCCACGTACTCCTCAACTTCCTTGGAGTTTTCGATTAAGACGTCGAAACCCTTTTTCGTGAGCCTTAACCCATCCGAGTTCTCAATGTACCCTTCTTTTTGAAGCTCTTCCAGAACGGTGTCAAGTTCTTTGCTTGAGACGGGCAGCAATGTTTTGATGTCGAGGGAATGGTTAACTCCTTCCGATATCAGGTACAGGATGACAATTTCGGTCTTGCCCAGTTCTCCTTTCTCACGTTCGGCATTACGCTCCTCCACCATAGCAAGGTTTTGCAGAAAGAGCTTTGCCTCCCCAACCTTTCCCACTATCTCTTCATCCGAGACTAATCTTTCAATCTCCCCTACTGCCTCCTCTACTGCCTCTTCATCAAATTCTCCGTCTGGAGCTAGTTTCTCTATGGATTTCCTTACCTCGCTAACCGTGTTGGCAACTTCTTCCTGCATCAAAACCTCAAAACCCTTCTTGGTGAGCTTAAGCCCATTTGCATTCTCCAAATAACCTTCACGCTCTAGAGTGGCAACAATGTCATCGATCTCTTTTTCCGAGATTGGTAAGATTGCCTTCAGCTCTTCAATACTGCCAACACCTTCCGAAATCATGTACAAAACCACAGCCTCGATTTTGCCAATCATTAGTCAATATTAACTCACAACTTAATAAATTTATTGATGAATCTCATAAAAATTATGATAACAATAAGCTACTCCTCACCATAGACCGACTGATAAACCAGCTCTATAACATCCATTACTGCCATTGACTTGTCCGCCCCTACAGCCTTAACGCCGTCCTCAAGCATTATCATGCAGAAAGGACATGCAACGGCAAGCACCTCTGCCCCAGTCTCTGCGGCTTCAGCAGCCCTTATGTTGTTCGGCCTGTTTTCGCCAGGATATTCTCTGACCAAGTTGCCTCCCCCGCCTCCGCAGCAGAAGCTCCTGTTTCTGTTTCTTGGCATCTCCACCAGCTCAACGCCAGGAATTGCTTTCAGAATTTCTCTCGGAAGCTCGTACATCCCGTTATATCTCCCAAGGTAGCACGGGTCGTGGAAGGTAACTTTCTTGTCGACTCTATTCCTTAACTGAAGCTTCCCGGTCTTTATCGCGTCATAAAGGACTTCAAGGATGTACTTCACTTCTATGCCATCATACTCGTTCTTGAATGTGTTGTAGCAGTGTGGCGAGGTCGCAAAGAGCTTCTCAACTCCGTACTTCTGGAAAGTGGAGTAGTTCTCCTCCCTGAGCAACTGGAAAAGTCCTTCCTCGCCTACTCTCCTTACGTCGTTACCGCAGCACCCCTCCTCTCTTCCAAGGATGGCGTAGTTAACTCCAATGTCTGCCAGAAGCCTTGCAAGCTTTACTGCAACCTGCTGGTTTCTGTTGTCAAAGCTATGACCACACCCTACGAACCACAGCCACTCAAACTCCGGATTTTTCTTGACTGTTGGCACCTCAACTTCACTCTTCTTCACCCACTGGTCTCTCTTGAACTTTGCCTCCCCCCACGGATTCTTCTGCTTCTGTATATTGGTCAGGAAATCTCTTATGTCAGGTGGAGTTTCAGCGCTCTCTACCAATCCCCTCCTAAGCTCTCCGATGATCTCCATCTGCTCTATGTAGACAGGGCACATCTCCATGCATGCCCTGCATGTTGTGCAAGCCCATACAGCCTCGTCGTCGAGCACCGCGCCGATGAGGTTGACTTCATCAACATTTTTGCTTGTCGTTAGCTCTTTCCTCAAATTCTGCATTAAGTACATCGGAGAAAGCGTGGTGCCTGAGTTAAAGGCCGGGCAGTTGTCCTGACATCTACCACAACGCATGCAGGCAAAGCTTGAAAGCAGATCTCTCCACTGGAGGTCTTTTGCCGTGATAGCCCCTATATACTCCTCGTCGTCAATTTCCCTCGCTGAAACTCTCTCTGTTCTCGTGAGAATGTTCAGAGGAGCGGTAATTGCGTGCAGAAGCTTAGTGTAAGGTACTGCAGCTATTAGAGCGAGTGCTAGGAGAGAGTGTGCAACCCAAGCTGCACGGTAGTAGCTGATGTCAAACGGAAGCATTTGGGCCAGAAGCCCCCCAAAAATCGCTGTATAGGCTGGATAACCTGCTGCAAGCCTTAAAGCCTCAGCAGAAAATCCTAACAGTCCGACAACCAGCAGTCCGAGCAGTACGGCGGAATCATCCCTTGCAAAAAGCCATGTTTTCTGAAATCTTGTTGGTTTGAGAACGTATCGGTTAATTGCTGCAATAACTAGCCCGGCAATGAATGCAATTCCTGCGATGTCCATCAGAAACTCGTGTATGAGATAGAAAGTCCCTTTGAAAAACTCGGACGTCGTGTGGTCGGCCAGAGTTAAAATGCCGGTTCCGATGGTGAGCACGATTATTCCCCACAGCAGCAAGAAGTGCATAAGTCCCATTTTGGTCTCTCTTGCGAATAGCCTAAGGAGAAGCAAGCCGTCTTTTATTACCCACATTACCCTTTTCGGAAGATTATCCAGCCTGTTCTCATCTCTCCTGCCCTGTCTGATTATTCTGTAAACTCTGTAGATACCGACGAGGAAAATGACTCCTGCAACAATGAAGGCAATGTAGTGAAGCGTCACTTGGAATTCTTCAACACCCCAGAGCAGCTCTCTTGTTGGTTCGCTCATTTCGTCACCCCCTAGCAATTTTTCGAAAGACATCTGCGTTATTTTAAATTTTTGTAATTAAGTATTAAGAATTATTCGAAACGTCTGCTGAACTCACGTCGGGCTGGATAGGATGATAGATCGGGGAAAAAAAGAGTTAGAGGAGCGGACAATGTAGTTGAAAAAATTTCGAAAATGTTATTACCTACCACAAAATCAATTATTTATGGAGCACGTGGTTTATGTTGTTGGGCATAAGAATCCTGATACGGACAGCGTCTGTTCTGCGATTGCCTTCGCCTACCTCTGGAACAAGTGGAAGGAAGGTGGGAATATAAGCAAGATGATGAAAGTTGAGGCGGAAGCTAAACCTGTGATTCAGGGAGATGTCAACCCGGAGACAAAGTACGTCCTTGAGAAGTTCGGCTTTGAGGTTCCTGAGATTATGACAAACGGTGAGGGGAAGAAGGTTGCTCTCGTTGACCACAGCGAGAAGGCGCAAACTGTAGAAGGCATAGACAAGGCTGAAGTTGTGGCGATAGTTGACCACCACAAGATTGGTGATGTAACCACTCCACAACCAATCCTCTTCGTAAACCTGCCTGTTGGCTGCACCGCTACCGTTCTGAAGCTTCTCTTCGACAAAACCGGTGTTGAGATTACGAGGGAGATCGCGGGGATTCTGCTGTCATCCATCCTCAGCGATACGGTGATTTTCAAGTCAGCTACCACAACTGATCTCGACAAGGAGGTTGCGGAAGAGCTTGCCAAGATTGCGGGTGTTGATGATTTGACGAAGTTTGGTGTGGAGATCAAGTCTAAGCTTTCAGCGGTTGACGACTTGTCGGCGATGGAAATCATCAAGAGAGACTACAAGGACTTTGACATGTCCGGCAAGAAGGTGGGAGTGGGACAGATTGAGCTTGTCGACCTCTCGCTGATAGAGAGCAGAATTGACGAGATATACGAGACGATGAAGAAAATGAAAGAAGAAGGAGGCTACGCAGGAATATTCCTGATGCTCACGGACATAATGAAGGAGGGCACAGAGTTGCTTGTAGTGACGGACTATCCGGAGGTTGTAGAGAAGGCTTTTGGCAAGAAGCTTGAGGGCAAGAGCGTTTGGCTTGACGGAGTGATGAGCAGGAAGAAGCAGGTTGTGCCCCCTCTCGAAAAGGCTTTTGCCGAACTCTAATTTTTTTGATGTAAATACAGCTTGCAACATTTTATCACGACCAAAAAATTAAAAAAGGTTTGTGACCATTAAATACATTTGTGAAAGCTGAGACCACAACTGGTGTAGAGGAACTGCTGAACGAGCTTGTCGGAAGGGTTGCCGGTGAGGTCGGTTTGATTCTCTTTTCGCTTGGCATCGAGGGTGAATTCACAGATGATCAGCTTTCCCTCGAGCTGGGGATAGAGATCAACGAAATTAGAAAGGCTCTTTTTGCACTCTACGAAATAGGACTGGCGGATTACGTCAGGAGGAGAGATGACGAGACGGGGTGGATGGAATACTACTGGCGGATAAACTACAATAAAGCGGTGGAGGTGTTAAAACGGGAGCTTGAAAAAACGGCGAAGAAGCTGAGAGAGAAAATTGAAGCCGAGACAAGCACGATTTACTACATCTGCCCCAACATGTGTATAAAGGTGTCCTACAACGACGCGATGGAGTTCAACTTTGAATGCCCACGCTGCGGGGCGATGCTTGACTACCTAGATTGCAGCAAAGCTGTTGAGAAAATTGAGGAGGAGGTTAGGAAGATAGAGGAGATTTTGAAGAGTTTATGAAAAAACAACTTCCCTGAAAATTACAATTATTTCCGACATTCTTTGAGAAAAGATTTCGTTTTCTACTGTAACTGTAGGATTCTCAGAGTAGTAGCAGCTTGAATGTTGAGTTTTCGAGGAGTCAAGTGTAACGTTGAAGTAACCCTCACTATTTTCAAAGAATTTGCACCAGGCATAACCATTCTGGGTATCTCTGATTATAAGGTATACATCGCTGAAGTTATATCTTACTCCAGGAACATAAATGCGACTGAAAATGCTGCCCCCCTCGTTAACAAAAAACCTGAATCTGCCCGTGCCTGCAAGAGACAAATTACCTTCAACAACTGGAATGTTCATAACGAGGAATGTAGTTCCCTGAGTCAGTGTGGTGTTGTATAGAATTCTCGGCTCGTAGAGGAGCTTAGAATAGTCCTGTGAGGAGTACTTGGAAAAAATACTTCCTGCTTCAATAGTGAGCAACCAGTCTTTGTAGCTAAAAACCAGTTTTCCGACTGTTTTGTTTAGCAGGCATGCGGAAAAATTGTAATTTGAAGCCGGACAACTCGGTGAAATATAAATATCTCCAGTTGAGAGGTTTATGCACCCAGCAATTGAGTTGGGGATATCTCCACATTCCAAATCATTAGGGTTGGCCTCGGTGTAGTTAACAAACGCCAAAATAAACTCCGGGTTAGTTCTATCAACCCATAGCGTACCTCCCTGCATTTCGATCTCAACTGCCTGAGATGGTACTTCACCAAATGAAACTGAATGAATAATGTACTGAATTCTTTTAAAGCTCTGTTCGAGGCTCTGGGACATCACACTTCTTTTCATATCCTCAACCATGGTGTTAACCTGAACGAAAACGATGGCAAGCACTGCCATAACGATTCCAAAAATATACATGTAGCCCAAAACTTCGGAAACTCCGTTTTCCCTCATGACACATCAACTCTCGTTACAATCAGGTTTAAATTGCCGTTGGTCTTTTCAATTCTAATTAATTTGTCGCTGCAATCGTTATCTACAAGATCTACAGGAGGATTGCTTAATGCGTTTAAAGCTTCCTCTATGGATTTTTTCCATATCTGGCAGAAATCAGATTCTATTTCGATTGACGTTATGTTGCTGAAAATGGTTGTAAAATCATGCTTGAAATTAACAGTAATCTTAGAACCTCCAGCGGAGAAGTTTCCGTGAAAATCGTAAATAGAGAGATAGAGTGTGTCGTTTGTTACAATTAAATCAGGTTCTGAGACGGAGAAAGGGTTGACGGTTCCGTATTCTTTAAGGAATATTCCTGATTCAAAAACCAATTCTCTTCCAGTGGTTTCGATGCTAAGTGTGTGGACTTTCCATTCTATCTCCATATCATGAGAAGCATGAATAAATGCGTTTACATTGGGATGGGGATTTCCTTGAAGCCCCGGTGGAAGGGTTGAAGTAAAAACTCTTAGTGTAAAGTATTTCGAATTGGAAATACTGCCTCCATTCAGTTGTATTGTTTTAAAAGTAGATAGTTCACTACCATACTTCATTCGTTGGATAATCTCCTTAATTTCAGCCATGTTTTTTATAGCATTTCTGTAGTTCACATTGTCAATACTGCTCGATATAAAAGGATGAGAAATGGTGTATATTAGCCCGGCTGCTGTGACTATTATCACGACAGTCAGTAAAGCCCCCACTACTTCTGAAACAGCCTTGCTATCCAAGTGTAATCTCACCACCCTCACCTGTTGTAACAACCAGCTTATCCTTATCAGACACAATCTCCATTCTGCACTTTCCGTTCGTCCAAGTTGAGCCTGCTGGACATGTTGTTGTCTCCTGACCGAGGTAGTTGAGTGGAGTGAAGTCTATATAGGAGATGTCAAAACCTTCGTTGTTGATGTCGTATGTTCCCTCCTGCGCATCCTCTTTTACCTTCAACCTCACAGTCAGCTCAATTGTCTCATCTTTCTGTATAGATGCCATATTGAGCTTTATCACGGTCGAAGAAGGAAGTTTGTCAACCTGAAGGTCAACGGGGTTGCCCTTACTGGATGTGGCAGTTGCACTTACGAACTCAAAGGGGCCTGAGAGGGTTACATTGAGCGACTCGTTAATGGATATGTTCTTAGCAGCAATCTGAAAGATGTTGAATATCGTCTTATACGCTTCCAAGAGTTCCTCGCTTGTTGTGGCGAAGAAGTAACATGGCTCATTGTTGTCTGGGCGGGGGGAGGCTATATCTTTGAGCAATTCCTGACCATTACTCGTTAGGGAGGTACCAAAACCTATCGTGCAGATTGGAATTTCAAATCCATTGATTTCAAGGTTATTCTTGATGTAGTTCGCAACGCATAGAGCCTGATTGGCTCCACTCTGGCACCAATCACTGCCATCACAGCTACCATCACACAAATCACATCCAAAGTAGTTCTTTACGTCACACTCGGTCGTTTCTCCGTCAGTAAGCAGAATCATCAGCGGGCGGGTATTGTTAATGCAATCTGTGCAGTTGTTTCCAGGCTCATTCCAGATTGGGAATACTTTTACTCCATAGTAAAGCGCGTCTGCATGGTCCGTAGCTCCGTTTGGTGCAAGGGATCTGATAAGGTCATTTACGTGATCCTTGTCTTTCGTCATGTATTTTAGAGGGGAAGAGTTCACCTCCACTCTGCTGGCGTCGTCTGAGAACTTGGTCAAACCTACAAAGTCACCATCGCCGAGCATGTTGTTGAACTGAATTGCAGCAAGCTGGGCCGCCTCTATTCTCTTTAAATAAACCGTCGCTTTGAAAGTTTCTGACTCCTTGGATGTCGGAACTACAATGATTTTGAAAGTACCTTCTGGAGGGTTGTTGTTCTCATATCTGTATTTTATGTCATACGAGTAATCTCTATCAATATCACGGGCAAACTCTTTGTTGCCTGATGGTTCAACCACCCAGACATTCAGAAGTACATTTGGATCGTTGTGATTGTCCTTGTAGGTGCAATCGTAGTCACAAGTCCAACCTGACAACCAACTCCACCAACAATTTCTATCAATATACCAGTAAGGCATACTTCCCTGAAAATTCGAAATTTTTAGATAACTGAAGTCAACATCTGCGGGAAGTTCGAAGCTGAACTCCTGGTAGTTTGAATAGCTTATATTTTCATTTAGAATGATACTGCCATTAAACTTCACGAGTATGGTTAGATTAATCTGCTCAGGTGCTCTTGCAGTAACTTCTATGGTGTAGCTTCCCTTAGCGTTTGTATTGACATACTGCTTTCCAACCTTTTCTCCATCAGTGTAATCTGTCCCTACCTCAGCGCCGTTAACGTAGAGTTTGACGAAAGAGCTATCTATTCCCTTTCCGTTCCATGGTGGGGGTGAGCAGCTATCACAGGAGCTAAAACAGCTCAAATCATAATACCAATCCGACAGCTTATCAGTAGTGTAAGCATAAATCTCCAGATTTCCGGGGTTTGTAGAGAAATCTGTTGTATTCACAACCCTTCTAACAACATTGGGAACAATAGTTTGGTTAAATTCCTTGTAAATTGCGTCCCAGTCCATGCTCCCTGACACATCAACCACGTGCACGGCTGAGAGATTTATTGCCTGATTGACAAAACCCCTTCCCTCAAGCTTTAAGTGAACTTCGAAGGTCTCGCCAGGTGAGACCGTTTTTGGCTCAACCCACTTATTGTAGGTGATGTATGGATTTGACTGTATCGGTTTTTCAGAAACGAGAAGGGACTCAGCAGAGCTGGCATTACAGGTCTCTTTTTCCTCTATCCACGCAAAAATCTCAGCCCTGCACTCATAGTCGTATCCACCAATATTTTGGCATCCGGTAATGTCACTTATGTTTAACTCAATAATTTCAGACTTTCCACTCCCTTCAATAACAGTGCCATTCCAAAAGGTCACATTCCATGATACCGGTTCTGTGATTTCATTTGAATTTTCAAAGAAAACCACAAGCTGAGTCTCACCACCCTTTTCAACACTTGATGGTATAAAGTCCAGCCTCGGTTTTAATTCAAAGGGGCAGGCTTCTTCCCTAGTATATGTAATTTCTGGCTTCTCTTCACCTTCGGCCTCGGCACTTAAGACCTCTCCTGACGTTTTTATCTCAAGCTTCCCGCCTTCTGGTAGGACGAATTTATCCAACCCCAGCCCACTCTGAGCTTTGATATCACCAGTAACGCTTTCTAGTGAGATAAAAATTCTGTCACCTCTCTCTTCAAATCTAACCTTGTATTCATAATCTCCTACTTCCGGAAGGAGAGATATCTTTGTTTTAATGTAACCCGAGGGCGGTCTGAGGAGAATATAGTCGGTGTAGTAGGCAGATATCTGTGAAGCAACATCGGCAAACTGGTTTTCAGCAACTCTCAGAACCTGAGCTTCGGTAAGAACGTCATGAATGGATAACCCAAGTACAACAACGAATACGCTTAAAATTGCAGCAAGGAAGAGGTATTCCAAAAGGAGTGAGACTCCTTTTTTGTCAACACTCATCTCCTTCACAATAATCCACCTCCACACTCTTAAATTCTATCTTATTCAAACCAATATAACAAACCCAGCCGTTCTTCGCACACAAGGTTTGGATTTGAAGGTTAACCTCGCTTAGGTTATCCTTATAATTCTGCTGTATAAATTGCAGATTCCTAATCTCCTCCTTAGGAAAGGCGAGCATCGCTCTTGAGCTTTCAACACCTGCGATAATATTCTGTGCATAAACATATGATAAAGTAAGAATGACAATTACGACTACGAATGCAAATAGAAGAATCATCTGGCCCCTTTCGTCTCCTTTCAGGTTCTCCATAGGGTTAACCTCACCTCCACCACCTTTGTTTCTGGTGTGGTTAAACCGAAACACTCCGAGTTGTGGAGATTTGGAACAACAACAAACCTGCTAACCCTCACGGCATCAGGCGTAGGTGTTCTGTTAAAGCCGTTGAGGGTTATCTGCTCAATTTTGCTCCCATTAGTCCAAATAAGGTCGACTCTACCAAAGGTATTTAAGTTTTCAAGTATTTTGCTTAAATTTGTGTTGAACTCCTCTGGTGCTTTGTATCCTGATGAGCAGTTTTCAATCATGCCTGCTAATGAGGAATTACCCCCATTTGGGTTGTCTAAAATTTTCAATATGTCGTATCCAATCTGTTTAAGCTGAACGTTAGCAAAATCACTCCAAGAAGGTGCGATTACCACTGTGCTTTGAAACATAGTGTAAACGGCGAGAAGGATGAGAAGAGATGCTGCGACACCTTCAAGAGTGAAAGTCTGACCCTTTAAGTCCATACTACCACCTCTAACCTGCAAACGCACCTTCCCGCTACTGTATCACATGGAATTGCTGTACAGTTGTCCACATAAACAAGTCTTTCAAATTTCATCACCTGACCCATTTCCGGAACTTCTCCGCCTCCGGAAACCAAAACGGATCCATTTAGCTGCTTTAAGCTAAAATTGAAGTGATAGCTTTGATTTCCGACATTCAAACCCAGATAATCCTCGATCTTCTCCCTGCAAATCGGGTAACCCATCAATTCATCCACTTTTAGAATTTTAGATGTATTGAGATGGTTCTCCTCTGTACCCTTTGTGTAATCGAAATTTGCCAAGCCGATTCTAAATTCGTAACTGTCACAATTGCTTGGATAGACTTTGCTATCCCAATCTGCCGGGTAGCCGCTATCCTCCACAAGCAGTGTGGCAATACGGTAGGCTTGACTTCCAAGGGAAATTTCATACCTTACATCAGCAAAAACTCCGGGAAGAAACTGAGCAACAAAGATGAACGTAACTAAGAACATGGAAAGCCCAATAAGCATGTCGAGGCTTAGCTTACCCTCGGTAGATTTTCGGCCATATTTACTCATGTTATGATAAATTACGTTTTAATCCATTTAAAACTTGTGATAACCATCATTACACCAATGTCACCAAAACTTTTAAAACTGCGGAGTGATTAACGAAAGAGCCGATGAATGATGACCTGGTGAAGGAGGTGATGACATGTACGTGAGATTTGAGGTTCCTGAAGACATGCAGAATGAGGCTTTGAGTCTCCTTGAAAAAGTAAGGGAGAGTGGGAAAGTAAAGAAAGGTACCAACGAGACTACGAAGGCGGTAGAGAGGGGGTTGGCAAAGCTCGTTTACATTGCTGAAGATGTTGACCCGCCCGAAATCGTCGCTCATCTGCCCCTCCTGTGTGAGGAGAAGAATGTGCCGTATATTTACGTTAAAAGCAAAAATGACCTTGGAAGGGCAGTGGGCATTGAAGTGCCGTGTGCATCTGCAGCGATAATCAACGAAGGAGACCTTAGAAAAGAGCTTGGAAACCTTGTGGAGAAGATAAAAGGCATTCAGAAATAATTAGGGTGATATTATGGCTGACGAGGAGGATATTCAGCCCGCCGAGGTTGTTGAGCTTGTGGGCAGGACAGGGATGCACGGAGAGGTTACACAGGTCAAAGTAAGGGTGCTTGCTGGAGAAAACAAGGGCAGAGTCATAACAAGGAACGTCTTTGGTCCAGTCAAAGTTGGAGACATCATCATGATAAAAGAGACGGCGAGAGAGGCAAGGAAGCTTGCTGTGAGGTGAAGGGATGGAGAAGAGAGTTTGTTCGTTCTGCGGTTACGACATCGAGCCAGGGACGGGCAAGATGTACGTGAGGAGAGACGGTAGAGTCTTTTACTTCTGCTCTGGAAAGTGCGAGAAGAACATGCTCAAGCTCAAGAGGAAGGCAAGAAAGCTGAAGTGGACCAAGCACTACTCAAGGTGATCCCATGGAAAGGACCTTCGTTATGGTAAAACCTGACGGGGTACAGAGAGGTCTCGTTGGCGAGGTTGTCAGCAGGCTGGAAAGAAAGGGGCTCAAGATTGTGGCAATGAAGATGCTCTGGATTCCAAAAGAAATGGCAGAGAACCACTATGCAGAGCATAAGGAGAAGCCCTTTTTCTCCGCTCTCGTTGAATACATAACCAGCGGTCCTGTGGTTGCAATGGTTGTTGAAGGCAAGAATGCAATCAAGGTCGTCAGGACATTAGTTGGAGCAACAAACCCTGTTGAAGCGGCTCCGGGGACAATCAGAGGAGACTTTGGATTAGATGTAGGCAGAAACGTAGTTCACGCTTCAGATTCTCCCCAGTCTGCTGAGAGGGAAATTTCGCTGTTCTTCAGCAATGATGAGATCGTAAGCTGGGAAAAGGCTGACGAACCCTGGATTTACGAAGAGAGATGACAAAGAAGGCCCTGAGAACACCAATCGTCGCCGTATTAGGCCATGTCGACCACGGTAAAACGACCTTACTCGACAGAATCAGAAAGTCGAGGGTTGTGGCAAAGGAGGCAGGAGGGATAACGCAGCATATTGGAGCTACGGAGGTTCCATTGGATGTAATCAAACAGATTTGCAAGGACATATGGAAGGTTGATGTTAAGATTCCAGGCCTTCTTTTTATTGATACTCCCGGTCATAAGGCCTTCACGAATCTCAGAAGGAGAGGTGGAGCTTTAGCCGACCTTGCAATCCTAATCGTAGATATTAACGAGGGTTTCAAGCCTCAAACTGAAGAGGCCCTCTCAATTCTTAGAACATTCAAAACGCCCTTCGTTGTTGCTGCAAACAAGATAGATAGGATTCCTGGCTGGCAGAGTCACGAGGACATGCCCTTCATGAAAAGCTACGCCATGCAGGAGGATTTTGCAAGACAGAACCTCGAAAACAGACTTTACAACCTGATTGCAGAGCTTTACCAGCGTGGATTCTCGGCAGAGCGCTTTGACAGGATAACAGACTTCACGAGGACAGTTGCAGTGGTGCCGATTTCCGCCCTTAAAGGTGAAGGAATCCCTGAACTCCTACTAATACTCGTAGGACTTGCTCAAAGGTATCTGGAGAAAAACCTCAGGCTTCACATCGAGGGCAGGGGGAGAGGGACTGTTTTAGAAGTCAAGGAGGAGCGCGGGCTTGGAGTAACCTGCGATGCCATCCTTTACGATGGGACGCTCAAAGTTGGAGACAGGATAGCAATCGCCGGAAAGGATGAGGTGATCGTAACAAACGTCAAAGCGATACTCAAGCCACCACCTGTAAGGGAGATGAGAGTGGAGAGCAAGTTTCAAAACGTGAAAAGCGTTACTGCAGCTGCTGGTATAAAGATAGTCGCTCCCAATCTCGAAAACGTGCTTGCAGGCAGCGAATTCGAGGTTGTGGAGAGCGAAGAGGACATCAAGAGGTTTGAAGAGAGAGTCAGAAAGGAATATGAAGAGATTGCGATAAGAACGGATGAAGAAGGTGTGGTGCTGAAAACCGACACTCTCGGTTCCCTTGAGGCTTTGATAAATGAGCTGAGGCAGGAGAACATAACCATAAAGAAGGCTGAAGTTGGGGACGTTGACAAAAGGGATGTGGTTGATGCTTCTGCAAACAGGGATGAGCTTAACAGGGTTGTTCTCGCCTTCAACGTGAAACTTCTTCCGGGTGTTGAGGAGGAGGCAAAGAAGTACGGAGTTAGAATTTTCTCCCACGAAATTATCTACACTCTAATTGAGGATTTCGTCAAGTGGAGGGAAGAAGAAAGGCTGGCAAGAGAGAGGCAGAAGGTTGAAGCTCTAATCAAGCCGGGTAAAATCAAGCTTCTAAAGGAGTTCATATTCAGGAGGAGCAAGCCAGCCATCGTAGGTGTGAGAGTTCTGGCTGGAGAGTTGAGAAGAGGTGTGGACTTAATAAAGCCTGACGGCACAAAGGTTGGGGCGGTAAGAACCATGCAGAAGGAGGGAAAGAACGTTGCCATTGCCTCAGCAGGAGACGAGATTGCCATTGCGATTGAGGATGTAACCATTGGCAGGCAGCTTGAAGGGGATGAGGTGCTGTACGTTGATGTTCCAGAGAGGCATGCAAAAGTTATTGAGAGAGATTTGATAGACTCGCTCGATGAAGAAACAAGAAAAGCTTTCCTTGAGTTTCTGGAGATAAAGAGGAAGGAAAACCCCTTCTGGGGCAAATGATGAGGGCAATTGTTTTTACAAGCAATTACTGCCCTTACTGCAGGGTTTTTGAGAGAACGGTTGAGAAGTTGAGGAAGGAGCTTGACGGTCTCGTTAAATTCGATGTCGTCAATGTTGATGAAAACAGGGAGCTGGCAAAGAAATATGAGGTGATGATGGTTCCAACCGTGGTTATTACCAAAGGTGATGAAGTTGTCGGTGGGTTTATGGGCTATGCCGATTACAAAACAGCCCGTGAAGCCATACTTGAGCAAATTTCAGCATCTCCTAAATCTGATTACAAAAACTGACCCTTTTGGTTTGTTATCTTCAACCCAAATCTCTCCTCCGTACCTCTCAACTATTTTCTTGGCAATGAACAGTCCCAAACCCGTCTGACCAGTTTTTCCGCACTTGAATCCCTCTTCAAAAATCCTTTCTTTAATCTCGTCAGGGATGCCGATTCCGAAGTCTGCAATCCTTATCTCGCACCATTCCGCGCTTTCCGATATCCTTATCTCCACTCTGTCAGTGCCGCTGTGAATAAACGCGTTGTTCACTATGTTCTCTATTACAGACCTCAAGCCCTCGTCGGCGAGGGCTCTCCCCTCTCCATAAATCGAAACTCCGTCGAAGGATTCAGCGACCTCTGTAACGACTTCTCTGACATCCATGCACTTAAGCTCTCCGGATTTTACCGCATCCTCAAAAGCTCTCATGTTGCGAACGACGTGCACTGCTTTATTGACGGATTCTAAGGCCTTGTTCAGGTATTCCTGACTGTTATCCTCAATACCGATTTCCAGAAAGGCTGTGGCAGAAGTCAGGGCATTCAGGACATCGTGTCTGAGCGTTTTGTTTATAAGCTCAAGCATTGACGTAAGCTCCTCAAGCCTTCTCCTCTCCTCTTCAAGCTCCGTGATGTCAACAACACTGCCGAGAACTGCCCTTTCACCTTCATAGGTTATGGATGTGATGCTCTCGTAAACCCAACGCACCTTACCGTCTTTCCTGAGTATCCTGTAAACGTAGGGCTCTGTAGTTTTGCCCTTCAGCATCTCAATAGCCCTTTTTCTCACCTTTTCCCTGTCCTCTCCCGCAACAATCTCAAGACTTCTCCTGCCATAAAGCTCATCTGCGGAGTAGCCAGTAATCCGCTCAAATGTTGGGTTAACAAGCTTAAACCTCCCATTTACTAGTATGTAGTGTCCCGCTGAGGATGAGTTGAATATGTTTCTGAAAAGCTCTTCCCTCTCTTTCAGCTTCTGTTCCATCATCTTCTTCTCGGTGATGTCCAAGGCAAAGGCCATGACAGACTTCTTGCCACTCCAGTCTATGGCACCTCCAGCAACAAGCACCCATCTTTCGCTCCCATCTTTCCTTAATGTTTTCAACTCATAGACAGGCCTCTCCCCTTCAAGCCTTTTTTGCATCATGACTCTTGCCAGCTCACGGTAATCTGGATGAATCAGGTCCCACACCTTCTTTTTCATGATTTCTTCCTTGGTGTAACCATGCATTTTGCAAAGAGCATCGTTAACAAACAGTATCTCACCCTGGTGGTGTACGATAATTCCGGCAGGGGAGAGTTCTGCAAGGGCCTTGAACCTCCTTTCCCTATCTTCAAGCTCCTTTTCAAGCCTAACTCTTTCGGTTATGTCCCTCCCCACGACGATGTTTCTCCTGAAACCTTTAATCGCAATCATGCTGTAGAATTTTTCACCAGCTGAGCAAGTATCACCCTTGCAAATTTCGAAGAACTTTCTACCCACAACATCTCCAAAAACCTTACGTGCGGTCTCGTTCTGATCTACTATAGTTCCTTCATCGTCGAGCGATAGTATGATGTCAGGTGTTTGATCGAGAAAAGCTTTGACCTCCTGTAAAAATAGAATTCTACCAATCGCTTTGTTTAAAGTGGGAATAAGGCGTTTTATCTCTTCTTCGTCACCACAAAACCTTATGGTGGCTTTATCAGTTCTTATTTCGGTCACTCTACCATCCGGCTTTCCCGCTTTAGCTTTAACCCCATCTACCTCTATTTCCGAATACCTTATCCCAAGAAACTTTACTAAGAAATTGCAGAGTCTCTGGAGTGCATTCTCAAAGTCATCAGAGAGCATTTCAAGAGCTTCAATTGCCAATTTTTCCACATCATTTTTTGTCGTTTACTTAAATTTAAGCTTTGTCATGAATGGGTGTTGGGTTTATGCAGGAGCTTTCCTGTTTTTCCTTTGCAACATGTTGATAACCATTATTGTTACAGTTGTAATGGTAATTGTTATTACAATTTAACTTATACAACAGTAAAAGTTATATATCACATAGAACAGTCATTAATTGAGGTGATAAAAATGGAGAGGAAGGATGAGAGAAAGGAGGCGGAAAAGGTTTTCAAGGAGATAAGAATTTTCATGGCTTAAATGATTTTAAAGCTCTTTAAAATTGGTAGTAAACCTGCAACAATAGCGTACCCTTTACCTCTTGTTTCTTTTCTTGGTTTTTGTTTAAGTGGAGATTTAATATCGTTTGTCGCGTCATACTTGTTTGCTCTGTTCTTCTTTACAGCTATAAATTTGTGGAATCATGTTAATGATGCAGAGGACGACTTCAGAGCTGGAAGAGCGGAAGCAGAATTTTTAATTTACAAAAGAACGGAAGCTACCGCTTTTGTAATTTCCTGTTACGTTGTATCCAGCCTTCTTGTTTTTTGGGGATCAAAGGATAAAGAAATAGCATTACTAACCTTCTTAATCTCTGCTTTGCTCACTTGGATTTATTCCGATAAAATTTTTATCGGTAGAATTTTACGCAGATTGAAGGAAGATTACAGAACAGAAATTCTGACCTACCTGATAACTACAATGTCTTTCTTTCTTCTTTTCTGGACATTTTTCTCAAAAGTCTCAATGATAGGGATTAGCTTCGCCCTTGTATTGTCAGCAATATACCTCTCAGGCTTCTTTCTAAAGGATATCAAAGACATATCGGCAGATATTGAAGCGGGTTATCGAACTCTGGCAGTTGTATTTCCGCCAGGAACACTTCTGAAATTCTCAGTTTTTTCCTTCGTGGTTGCAATAATCTTGGCTGCGATTTCCCCATTACTAACTTTCCCGTCAAACTTAGTTTTTTTATTTATAATGCTAATTCCTTTATTGTACTGTATCACTGGGTTCTGTAAACATCATTGGAAAATAGATAAAAATATTATATCTGAATTAAAAATATATACAAAACTGCATTTACTTTCTATTCTCTCCATTGCAGTGTTATCTTGTTTCAGAAATTTATCAATACTGTAGAAAGAAAAGTATTCACTGCTATTTTATTTTCAATTTCAGTCATAATTTTTCTTTCAATATTCCCTGTATATGATGGACAAGAAGTAATTATTCCATATTTCTTTCGTTTTTTAAATAGGTCAACAATTTTCTCCTCGAACATTAACATTATATACTGATCAAACAAGATGAAATCGAATCTTTTCTTGTTTAACTCAGATGCTATTTTGGATATACCTCCACTAAGTTTCTCGCCAAAAAATATAGCTCTGTTTTCAAAAAGTGTAAGGTCAAACAATGAGGGATAAAACTTCAAATCGTAGTCCATCAACCCCAATCCTGCCACACCACCTGTTTCTCTGCTAAAGAACAGCAGACCGTATGGTGTAGCACCTAAAAATTCCTCTTCCTCAATATCTTTCTCCAAGTCCTCTCTCATTTTAATTCTGTGTTTCCTTAAGTATTCTCTGATACTAAGTTCTCCTATATTACCTATCGCCAGTCTACTTTTTTTCACTTTAACTTCCTCGACGAATTGGAACTCCTTCTTCAAAATTTCCTTTGTCTGTTCAATGTCCTTTTGCCTCTCAGGTAGAAAATCAGTGTAATCTACCACAAATTCACGATCAAAAGAAAGATGGACCACACCCCTACCAACCCTTTCTCCGTTTACATATATTTGAGGCTTACCAATACCAAACTTAATGGGGAATAAATTTAATGAAACGGCTTCTTTCGATTCATCTCTAAACGGTCTCAACATTGTGTTCATGGGATATATCAAATTCTCATAAATTTTAGAGGCTTTTTCTAAATCAGATGTAATTTTAAGTCTCAGGTATTTCCCTAAAAACGCGTACCGACTCTCAACGTAAAAAAGCGGATAAACCAGCAAATTAAACTTCCCTTTCTCTGCATTTCTCAACTGCTCCACAACCTCGTTTACATTCCCTTTGAAAACATTCAAGCTGTATTCGATGTCAGCGAACATGCATAAACATCCACGAGTCCAAACTCCCTCTGGAGTTATAAATCCCTCAACCGGGATGCAGAGTGTGTTAAAATTGAATTTAAACACCTTTGCGTCCTTCTGGAGACTCTCAGTTAAGTAAACTATTGCGAGATTTGGCTTAAAATCAAGATTTTCGGCTTTTGACTTTATTTCATCAAACGCCCTTCTGGCATCATTTTTCAGGCTGTATGCGAACTCAATCATATCGCAGTGATTCGGTATCTATTCTCACCTTGTAAAGCGAGGCAGCATCGGAAATGCCCACCACGAGGAGCATCGACCTTGAGATTGGCTTTATTAGAATTCCCTCCCTCCCAAATCTGAACTCAACGCTGTTCAGGTTCTCTTCCAGCACCTGCCTTGCCACCACCTCTACCTGCTTTTCTGCCCATTCAAGAGTTGGGATCCATTCTCTGCTCTTTATATAACTGGCAAGAACCGTACCGTCTACACTGTAGACTACCGCGAAAAGAACTGAGTCGTCCGCTCTAAAGGCTTCAATGATTTTGAGCAACTCTGCTCTCATAATATTCTCCGCTTTATTTTTTCAAAATCTTCTACAGTAAGGACGCCTTTTCTACACAACTCTCTGATTTTTTCCATTGCCCTTTCAGGCAGGTTAAGCCCCTCCACTTCGAACCCATCGCCCCTCCTTTCATCAATGACTATTCCCGCACCCTCGATTATGTAGAAGGGGTAAACTCCGTCAGCATGCCAGGACATTCTGTGTTTGAGAACCCTTAGCGTCCTGCTGAAGGAACCTCCGTAGCCAGTATATCTCAGATTTATAACAGAGTCAGCTAAGAGGAGTATGAGGTCAGCATTTAGTCTAAGAGGTTCTTCCACGGTAATCAGAGCTGTCCCCTTAGATTTGAGATTTTTAAGAAACCAGCTTATCTCCTTTCTCTCCTCAGATTCGACATCGACGACAAGAGGGGATAGGGCGTCAATAACTACTCTGTCGTATTCAAAAACCATCTTGATTAACGAAGCGATATCTTGTGCCATTACCTTTATTATATTTAGCTGTCCATTTTCAGCGTATTTGGAAAAGTCCCACTGCAGTGATTTAGCAAGTCTTAAAAATTCATTGACCTCAAGGTCGGGAGAAGCGTACATGCACTTTTCACCGTTTTCAAGCCCTTCGAGAATGTAGTTCATGCAGAAAATGGTCTTTCCACACCCTATGCCACCTACGACCGCATTGACTGTGTTCTTGATGAACCCACCTCCAAGAATTTCATCGAGTCCGATGATGCCTGACTTTATCCTTTCCAGCATTAATTCTAGTTAGGTTTAAGGAGGTATAAATATATTTTCGAGTTTTAGCAATCTTTTTTCTTAGTAGCAATTAGCAAAGTTAAAACTTCTTTCTTTGCCACTTTAAACAAATTTAAAAACAGCCTGAGTTTTTGCCCATTATGGACATCACGGAGAGGCTCAAGCTTATTACAAGAAACGCGGAAGAAGTTGTGACTGAGGAGGAACTCAAACAGCTTTTGGAAACCAAAGAGAAGCCAAAGGCGTATGTGGGTTACGAGCCAAGCGGCGAGATACATCTCGGCCACATGATGACTGTTCAGAAGCTCATGGACCTCCAGGAGGCGGGATTCGAGGTTATTGTTCTCCTTGCCGACATTCACGCTTACCTTAACGAGAAGGGCAGCTTTGAGGAGGTAGCCGAGATAGCGAGCTACAACAAGAAGGTCTTTATCGCCCTCGGTTTAGATGAAAGCAAGGCAAAGTTCGTTCTTGGAAGTGAATACCAGCTTAGCAGAGACTACATCTTGGATGTGCTGAAGATGGCGAGAATAACGACGCTCAACAGGGCGAGGAGGAGTATGGATGAAGTGAGCAGAAGAAAGGAAGACCCAATGGTCTCGCAGATGATATACCCGCTCATGCAGGCACTTGACATCGCTCATCTCGGTGTTGACCTTGCCGTTGGGGGGATAGATCAGAGAAAAATACACATGCTCGCGAGGGAAAACCTTCCGAGGCTTGGCTACAACTCCCCTGTCTGTCTCCACACACCAATTCTTGTTGGCCTTGACGGGCAGAAGATGAGCAGCTCAAAAGGGAATTACATCTCAGTGAGAGACCCACCGGAGGAGGTAGAGAGGAAAATCAGGAAGGCATACTGTCCGGCGGGAGTTGTAGAAGACAACCCCGTAATTGACATAGCGAAATACCACATTCTTCCGAGATTTGGCAAGCTTGTTGTGGAAAGGGATGCGAAGTTCGGAGGGGATGTTGAGTACACGTCCTTCGAAAAGCTCGCCGAGGACTTCAAATCCGGTTCGCTTCACCCCTTGGATCTTAAGATTGCAGTGGCAAAATATTTAAACATGCTTCTCGAAGATGCAAGAAAAAGGTTAGGGGTGTCTCTCTGAGCAATGAAGATGATGTAATTAGGGTGAGGTTACCGGACAGGAAGAAGGGAGAGCTTTTTGGAGTGGTAACCTCCATGCTCGGTGCGGGCCACATCAAGGTGAGATGTGAAGACGGGATAGAGAGGCTTGCAAGGATTCCGGGGAAAATGAGAAAGAAAATCTGGATCAGGGAGGGAGACATCGTCATCGTTGTTCCCTGGTCGTTTCAGAAGGACAGAGCAGACATTATATGGAGATACACCAACCCCCAGGTTGAATGGCTGGAAAGAAAGGGCTATTTGAAGTTCTGAAATGGAGATCATTGAAATTCTAAAATCTTTGGAGCCGAAGAAGGCTCTGGCATTCGGAATCGGTGGAGGAGGAGACATCGTAAGCACTATTCCTGTTGCAAACTTCCTTTCCCATTTCGGATACGAAACTGTTCACGGGAGTGTCGTGTGGGACAGAATTATCATAGACCCAAAACCCGGCCCGAGACCTCTTGACGAGCTTGTTAACATCCAGAGGATTAACGAGACAGTTGGAATCGCAGATGAGAACACAAGAACAACTGACGGCATAACGCCAAATGCTGCAAGAGCAGCAAAGCATCTCGGCAGAGTCGTTGCCCTAGACCTGACAAAAAATGTCAGTGCTCTTGCTGATGGAATTCGAGATTTCGCCGAGAGGGAGGGAATTTCACTCATTGTCGGAGTTGATGCAGGGGGAGATGCCATCTCCGTAGGATTTGAATCTGGAGTGAGGAGTCCGCTTGCTGACGCCATCTGTGTTGCTGCACTCAAAAGAGTTGGTGGAATTGTTGCAGTGACGGGATTCGGGAGCGATGGAGAGCTAAGGATTGAGGAGCTGCTGCTCAATATATCTTACATACTGAAAAATGGCGGTTTTCTTGGTTGCTCTTCCCTTAGCAGAAAGGATTACGGGGAGATGAAAAAAGTTATCAGAGATGTGACAACCGAGGCAAGTATGATTCCGCTGATGGCATTCGAGGGCGAGATGGGGCTGAAGAAGCTCAGAAAGGGGAGAAGTGCTCTCGTTACACCGCTCTCAACGCTGATATTTTATTTTAAAGCGGAGAGTGTGTATGAGATTAATCAGGCCGCTAAAATAGTAGAGAAAGCAAGAAATTTTGAGGAAGCGAACTCTCTCCTGCACGTCGAAGGCATTCTGACGGAGTATGACTTTGAGAGGGCTGTTTCAGGAGATCTTTAGTCTTTAAGCAGCTCGGTGAGATCGATCTCCTCTTCCTCGAAACTTAAATCTTCATCCTCATCAAGTTCAAGTTCTTCATCTTCCTCTTCTTCCAGCATTTCCTCTTCAACGTCAAACTCACCGTAGTCCTCCATCACCCTTTCAACAGCCTCCTTCACAACTCTCTTGTACTCTTCGAGGTTTGTGTTATAAACCTCCATTGCAAGCTTGGCCGTCTCACTCTCGCCCTTTTCCATCTCTCTAATCCTTTCTAACGTCTGAACTGCTGTCTCCATCACCCAGTAGTCCCTCGATTCAGGGTCGGCAATACTTATGGTTTCCGGACGGAGAGTAACGAACTTTCCTGTCTCGCCCTCAAAAACTCTAACCTTGGCGGTGAGAGCGACAAGGGTTAAGGTGTCAATATCTTCAAGCGCCTCGTAAGCTTCTGGCTGATACTTCCCGACGTAGCCGATGAAAGAGCCGGTCTGGTCAATCACGCGAATTCTGTATATGTTTCCGTCCTCACCCCTCTCCTCTTTTTCCGTCAGGACACCTATGATGAAAACTCTGTTGCATTTCAGTCCAAGAGGTGTTAGGACGTAAAGGGGGCTTTTCTCCGACTCATCCCGTATTGTGTATGTTGAACTCACTAACTCTTTGGCAAAAACTCTCCTCGCAACTTCTCTCTTCAGAAAAACCGTCGTCATTATACCTCCTCCAAAAGGGTTCTAACCTTCTCAATCTCTTTCCTGATGTCAGGTCTGAAGAGCTCAACGTGTCTCGCTATGAGGTATCTTGGCGTTGCTGTTCCCACTACTCTCAGATACTTGCCGAGAAGCATCTTTTTGAGCTCAATCAGAACTGCATTTCTGTCCAAGGTTTCCTCCGCTATTTTCTTCGCCTTCTCGAGGTCTATGTCTGTGAGAGCCTTGACACCCTCCTCGTTTATAATCACCTCGTAAGTTCTGTAGCCGTCATCAAGTACACCCTTAATCCTTAAGTCGTCATTTGGCTTGGTTTTTCCGTGCTCAGGACACTTTCCCATCTTTATTACTCTGTTACAACCCTCAACACCACAGCGCTGTATAAGCCCGCTGTTCTGCTGGATGGCGACAAGAGCACCAACAACCTCCACCTCTTCGCTCACGTCTTCCGGTGGTTTTACCTTTATGTCCTCATCAATCTCTTCAATTTCGCTTATTTTCGTAACGTTAAGTCTGAGAACGCCACCAAAGTCATCAACAACAACGTTCCGGAAAATGTAGCTCTTTCCCTCCTCAACAGGCGGCTTCTTGGCTTTAGTCCATACAAGGAATCTGATGTAGCCTGTCTCATCTCCAATCAGCCCCACCTGGGCTATTGAGGGGCTGCTGCTTTCCCATAGCTGTATGGCTTTGGCCTTAACAGTAACCCACTTATTTGGCTCCTTTATCTCCTCAATCTTGGTAATTTTCTCACGTCTTATTGTAGCAGGTGCTCCGTACTCCCTTATGATGTAATTTCTGATCGTCCTCAGCGCCTCATTTTCCGGAACTCTGAACTCTATCAAAAGCTTCCTGAGCTTTTCAACGATTTCTTTTCTGTCAACCCCATAATCTTTGTAATCTTCAAAAATCTGCTCTGCCAGCTTTTCAACTCTCTCCATTCAATCACCATTTAACCATTAATCGGGTGGATAAAAGGTTTTCCGAAAATTTGATAGCCTGCAAAACAGCCTTTTTTCAATGGTAGAAGTCCTTGAGCCAACTAAGGAGGGAATCCTGAAGGCTGTAGAGATTCTTAGGAGAGGTGGTATTGTCGCTTTCCCGACTGAGACTGTTTACGGCATGGGATGTGATGCAACCAATGAAAAAGCTTTGAAAAGACTCTACGAGGTTAAGGGAAGAGATCCAGACAAGCCTTTCATAGTTGGCGTCTGGAGTAAAGAAATCGTGAACAAGATTGCTGAAGTGGATGATAGGGCGATGAAGCTTATGGATGCGTATTTTCCCGGCCCGCTCACACTTATTTTGAAAAGTAAGGGTATTCTACCTCAAATTCTTTCCCCTGAAGGTAAGATAGCTGTCAGAATGCCCGCTCATGAAGTTCCGCTTAGTTTGATGAAAGAGCTGGGAGGACCAATTGTAGTTCCTTCAGCAAACATCTCCGGTAGACCGAGCTTGTTGAAGTGGGAGCATGTCGTTGAGGAGCTTGGAGAGAGAATAGATGCCGTTATTAAGGGAGAGTGCAGAGTTGGAATTGAGTCAACGATTGTTGATTTGACGGTTAAACCGGCGAGGGTGTTGAGAGTTGGGGTGGTAGATGTTGAGAGCATAAGGAAGCATGTGGAAGTCGTGGTTGAGCCGTATAGAGGTACTTACACTCTTTTCTGTCCGGTATATGTTTTTGCTGGCAAGAAGGCGAGGGAAAAAATAAAGGAATTCGTGGATGAAATGGAAAAGCATGGAAAGAAAGTAGAATTAATTGCGAGAGCGAAGATTACGGATGAAACAATAGTGATTGGGAAAACACCTGAGGAGTATTCGGCAAATCTTTTCAATGCGGTGAGGGAGGCGGAATCAAAGAGGCCTGATTTGATTGTCATCGAAGGCATTCTTGAGCAGGAGGGCATTATGGACAGGCTTCGTAGACTTGCTGGAGAGAGGGTTTTTAGAGTATAGTGTTGGTGGCAAAAAATCTTTAAATACTTTAAAATCAAAAATAGCTTCGGTGAAACCATGGGGATTATAGACAAGATTCTCGGCAAATCTGAGAAATTGAACATAGATGAGTATGAGGAACTGGACCTCAGCGAGTATGAGGCTGAGATTAGTGAGGCTGCTGGAGCTTACATCAGGGTGGCTGAGGTAACGGGGCTGAATGAAATTCCCGAAATAAAGAGGGAAATATACGACGGGAACATCGTTGTTGCGGACATAGCCTTCATAAAGCACGATAAGCTCACTCTCGACAGGGTTCTGAAGGATTTAAGGCAGCTTGCAGAGGATGTAAAGGGAGACATCGTTGGGTTGGGCGAGGATTATGTTATAATCACACCCACTGGAATAAAGGTGGATAGGAACAAAATCAGGAGCACCTCAAGATGATACCCTGCCCAAGCTGTGGAAAGGAGCTGAAGGTTATAGTATCAACATATGACGTACCGTTTTTTGGCAACATTCTCCTGACTTCAATTAGCTGCGAGTGTGGTTTCAAGCATGCAGATTCTGTTGTTGTTGGAGAGAAAGAGCCAGTCAGATACATCATAAAAATTAACAAAGAAAACCTTTTCACGAAGGTCATCAGATCGACATCTGGAACAATACGCATTCCTGAGATTGGTGTGGCTGTTGAACCAGGACCTGCAAGTCAAGCTTTCATCACCAATCTTGAAGGCGTGCTTGACAGAGTGGAAAGTGTTGTTAGGACAGCAATGAGGTGGAACTCAGAAGATGAGGAGAAAGTGAAGAGATGCGAGTGGATTCTTGAGAGGATTAGGAACACGATTGACGGAGATGAAGAACTTACGCTAATTCTCGAAGATCCACTCGGTAACAGTCTTATCGTATCGGATGATGCCTTTAAGGAGATAATGTCACGAGAGGAGGCTCAGAAACTAAAAACAGGAATGACGATTATAGACATAACGGGAATGAGCGAGGAGGAGCTTGAAGATTTAGTCTGAGTTTAACTTTTTTATCTCGTCGATAAGTTGTTGTTGCTTTTCTCTCAGGTTTTCTTCCAGCTCTTCGTCGCTGATTTGTTTTACTCCGTAAATGTACTCAAGCTCAATCATCCTCATAGCCTTCTTGTACTCCCCATATAGCTTTCCGAGCTCTCTGGCGAAATCCGTGAGCTTTTCCGGGCCAAGGAGTATTATCGCTCCTATTATTATGATGGCTATCTCACCCCATCCAAGCATTAAAGTCAGTTGCTAAGGAACTATTAATAACTTTGCTCAGCTTTAGAAAATTTAGGAAACAGCGCTCTTACCAGCCAGTTCTAAATCATGCGGGGGGAGGGATTCGAACCCTCGAAGGCCTTCGCCACTGGACCCTAAATCCAGCGCCTTTGACCGCTCGGCAACCCCCGCTTGGGAAAATTTGAGCATTGCTGTTTATGTGCTTTATGGCCGAATGTTTTTTAATTCAAGATTACCACTCCCACACATGGTAGAAAAAAAGTTCAGCATCATAGCGCTCATCACCTTCACAGCATTAGCGGTTATTGTTCTCTATCACAACCTGTCCCCTTATCTAACACCTTCTGAATTGGTTGGCAAAGGCAGTGCTGAAAACGTTCAGGTTGTTGGAAAAATTGTTTCAGTTAATGGCAACACTTTTCAGCTATCAGACGGTAAGAGCACCATCACCGTTGCTTACAATGGCTCTATTCAGCAGTACGATGCAGAGGTTGTGGTCATTGGTAACTGGGACGGAAAAGTTTTGCAGGCTACAGAAGTGCTTCAAAAGTGCCATACAGAATACAAGGGTGGTTAGTTGGAGCCGGGATTACCGCTCCTGACAGTTTCTTTGGCGAGTTCTTTTTCAGCGTTTGCGCTTTTTGTTGCGAAAAAAGAAGAGTTGGGAGAAATTTTCCTCTATGTTTCAACTTCATCCGCATTTGCTGGTCTGCTACTGCTCATAAATTACTTCGTCACCGACACATTTTCGATATGGTACGTTTATGCAAACTCAAATGCTGAAATGCCACTCCTTTACAAGATAAGCGCAGCATGGGCTGGAAAAGAGGGTAGTCTTCTTCTTTGGGTTGTATTCAATCTGCTGGTAACATCTTTCTACATAAACTGGGGAAAGAAAGATGAAAAGAAAGCAAAAGTGGCTGCAATAATGACTCTCTTTACATCATACCTTACTGCCAACATTCTGCTGTTCTCCAATCCTTTTGTAGCTCTGCCTTACGCACCTCCCAACGGAGCAGGGCTGAACCCACTGCTGAGAACTACCGAGATGGTCTTTCACCCTCCAGTTGTTTTCCTTGCCTACTCTCTCTCTGCCCTGCTCTTTTCTGTAACACTTGCAAAATCTTACGGTGAAAAAACAGTCGCAAGGCTTGCCTGGTTTTTCTTAACTCTCGGCATAGTAATCGGCGGCTGGTGGGCATACAGAACTCTTGAATGGGGTGGTTTCTGGGGTTGGGATCCGGTTGAAAATGCATCGCTCCTACCCTGGCTTACTCTAACCGCATACTTCCACCTCACCAGAGGAAGAGAATACTTTGCCTATCTAACCTTTTCACTCGTCCTTTTTGCAACCCTTGTCACTAGAAGCGGTATTATAAGCTCAGTACACAGTTTTGGTGGAGAAGCGAGCGATTACAGCTACGTCATTCCGATTTTGGTTTCGCTAACACCCTTGATCTCAAAAGTAAGACAGTTGTCTCTTTCGAGTCTTTGCAACCAGAACCTGCCCGTCATCTTTTTATCAGCAGCAGTCGTGGTTTTTCTCGGCACGGTAGCTGGCGTTTCCGTTACAGTTGAGAGGGAGTATTACCTGATCACCTTTTTGCCCGTTTTCGCTTTGATAGCATTTCTCGTTGCGTTAAAGATACGGAAGATATCCATGCCCACGACATTGCTTCATCTGGGCGTTATTCTGCTTTTCATAGGAGCGACTTCTGTGTGGCTCTTTGAGGATGTTAAAACCATAAAAATAACCCAAAACTCGACAGGAGACTTCTCCCTACTCGATTTAAGGATTAGTGAGGATGCAGAAAAGTATATACTAACAGCATTTATCCAAACTCCTGATGGACTAATATCACCAGAAGTATATGCATACAAGGTTGCTGGCAATCAGAGAGTTTCGTCGGTTGACATAATTCCAGAACTTTTTTGGGACAACTACTACTCAATAAAAGACCTGGATCTGGAAAACGGCACCATAACACTCGAATACTACCGTGTTCCCCTCATAAACGCCGTCTGGATTGGCTCGGCGTTTATGGTTTTGGGTGTTTTGTTCAGATTCTCAGGTAAAAGTTTTTAAATTGGGAGGTTTAGGGAGAGGCATGGGGAAGACGGGAAGCGTAACGTGGGTGAAAATCAAGAAAAGGAACAGCAACGAGTATAGACTCGTACCTACTAAATGGCAGGACTACAAGAAGCCTGGGCCGAACCAGAAATATACATCAGACGGCAAGAAGAGAAGGCGAATAAGAAGGTCGCAGAAGTCGATTCTTGGAGTTAGAAGCTAATGACAATTAACCCTTTTTGAAAGCTGCCAGATAGTGGAATCTTAGCTCTTCGCTTTTTACAAGTTTTAGTTTGCTTAGCTTCTCAACCTCCTCAAGGTTCAACCTCTCTTCCACTGGTGGGCCGAACTCCATCTCTTCCTTTTTCCATTCTGCAACCACAACGTAATCCGCCCTTGATGCCCATTCCAGATACTCCTCAGGACTTTCCATCTCGTGAAGCACGTTGGAAAACAACACAACGTCAATTTTGAAGTCTACATCGGGCGGGGAGTCCGAGAGTATTATCCCCACATTCAGCAACCCCTCCTCTTCAACTCTTTTCCTCAGAATCCTTGCCATCTCCTCATTTATCTCCACTGCATAGACTTTCTTGAAAATCCTGGCGAGGGGGATTGTCAGATAACCGCTCCCAGCTCCAATATCGAAGACCACATTCTTTTTGGGTCTGAGACTTTCGATGAAATCAATTACCTTCTCAGGTGGGAAAATCTTCCTTCTCCACTCAGAATCGAGAATGTGGGCATTCTTTGGGTTAAACTTGTGTTTGTTGTGTTTCATAATCTGCTTAATTTCGGATATTTATTGAACCTTTTCCCGCTATTGATTTTCCTTCAAACTGTCGAGGAGATAGGCATACAGCAGTGGAAAAGCTATAGTGGCGTCGCAGTAAATCGTCACGGCCTTGGCATCTGGTTTCAGCTTGCACCAGCTCTTTGCCTCTTCCAATGTAGCTCCGCTCAGCCCTCCCCACTGCGGGGAGTCGGTTGTGATCTGCACCGCATAGTCAAATCCCTCAGCTAGGAGCATCGCCTGAAGGGTGAAATTCTTCGGCACGCCTCCCCCGACAACAATCACTCCCATCTTCCTTTTCTGGAAGCATAGGTCTATTATCCTGCTTACATCTCTGAAAAAGTCAATCTGGAGGTTTTTGCGGTAAATCATAACGTGAAGGCCTGCTATCGAGTCGTGAAGGGTTGGACAGAATACCGGAATCTCTTTTTCAGCGGCTATTCTAAGAAAAGAGCTTTCATCATTCATCCTCTTTCCAACCTCCCACAAAAACTCGTAGCTTGCGTAAACACCTTCAAGCTCCGAAATAACACCTGAAAGAAACTCTTCAACTTTTTCAAAGGCTTCCTGTGATACAAACACATCATATATCCTGTTTACGTTCTCCTCGGCAAGTGCCTTGTCATCGACGTAGCAGCTACCGATTTCGTGCCCCATGCCAAGAGATTCAACAATTTCGTGAACGACGTTGGCCCCTGTGGTCACCAGACTGCTTATAAAGCCGTTCTGCATCATTCCGGCAACTATTTTCCTCATTCCCGCTGGAATCATTGCTCCGGCGAGGGTCAGAAAAACGAATGAGTCGTTTTTTACCATCTCCTCACAGATTTTTGCAGCTTCTCCAATCCTTCGAGCGTTGAAGGCGGTTTTTCCAAGCATCTCTACCAGCTCTGAAACTTTAATTCCCTCGTGGATTTCTGGGCTTGTCACTCTCATGATTCCGCATCGATGTGAATGTTTAAATCTCTTTCAAAAGGCATATATACCACCTTACAGTCCGACCTTTTATGAAGGTACTTGTGAGCCCCATGAGTGTTGCGGAAGCGCTGGAGGCAATTGAGGGAGGGGCTGACATCATCGATGTAAAGAATCCCGCTGAAGGTTCTCTCGGTGCCAACTTTCCGTGGGTAATCAGGGAGATTTCGGAGATAGCCAAAAAGCATGGCAAGGAAATCAGCGCCACTACTGGTGACATGCCATTCAAACCAGGAACAGCAAGCCTTGCTGCTCTGGGTGCGGCCGTTGCGGGGGCTGACTACATAAAAGTCGGTCTTTATGGAGCAAGAAATGCTGAAGAAGCTTACGAGATGATGTCAGGAGTCGTTAAAGCAGTCAAAGATTACGATCCATCCAAGAAGGTTGTGGCTGCAGGCTATGGGGATCACTACAGAATATCCTCAGTCTCACCTCTCGACTTGCCGGAAGTGGTCGCAAAGGCAGGAGCTGACATAGTGATGGTCGACACCGCAATAAAGGATGGCACATCTCTGTTTGACCACATGAAGGTTGACGACATCAAAAAATTCGTAACCCTGGCAAAAGATAACGGGCTGATGGTTGCGCTCGCTGGTAATATAGGCTGGGACCACATAGAAATGCTGAAGGCTCTCTCACCAGACATAATTGGCGTGAGGTCGATAGTTTGCGAGGGTGACAGAAGTTCGATGATAAAAAGAGAGCTTGTAGTGAAGCTTATGGAAGCGGTGCACGGGTAGAGCAGAGTTTCAAAAGCTCACTCTCACCCTCTCTTGTTCCTTTTGCAATAAGAACGTCTCCGCTGAAAATTCTCGTGTTTGCAGTTGGCTTTGTTATCCATTCGTTCTTTCTTTTGATTGCAATGACATGCATTCCCGTGTTGCTCTCAACTCTCGCCTCTCCGAGAGTCCTTCCGTTGAGCGGGGATTCTTCAGATACTGTTATGAGTGTCAACACCTCATCAGTCTCTCTCATCGCCTCCTTGAATATTGGAGGAATCTCCATTTTGTCGAGAAGAACCTCTGCAATGTCTCTGGCGGCATCTGCTATTAGCTCAGAGCAGTAAGCTATCTCCACAATCGCCATGAGGGGCATGAGTTGCTCGTCATTGAAGTGCCGGCTGCATTTAAGCACGTTTTTCTCAATCTCGAACTTGTTGTTGTCAATAATCTCTTCCAGGTAGACAACTTCAAGGGCTATTTCGTCGTTTCCGTATATCAGGGAGGAGTAAGCGAGGTCAACTGAAAGCTCTGAGAGGTTTTTCATCTCGATGAGCAGATCAACTGCTCTATCAAGCTCCTCTATTTTTATGTCGGGAGGTTCTGGAGGTGGAGGTATCTGCTTGCCGGCTACAACCTCATAAAATCTCGGCAAGGCTGTTGGATCTCCCTTTGCGAAAAGCAAATCCCCTTTGTATATCATGGTGTCTCTATCAGGATTGAAAATCCAGCTAAAACCGCGCTTGATGGCGATAACTCTCATTCCAGTTCTCGTATGAAGCCTTACCTCTCCGAGAGTTTTTCCGGATATTTCAGAGTTTTCCGGAACCTCGAGTTTCACAACGGTTTCTTCGGAGTGATAGAGCATCAGCTTTACCATTTCATCTGAGAGCTTGATGTTTCTGAGAACGAGAGACGAGATATCGGCAGCGGCGCTGCTTATCTTCTGCCCCGCATTGGCAATCTGCAAAATTGATGAAACTTTCTCAGCCTCCTCCACTCTCCTTGCAGCAAGGATTGAAACGACTCTGATCTGCTTCAGCAGGTCAAGAACTCTGCCCTCAAGCTCGAGAACTTCTTCAGCAATGTCCTCATTGTTGTAAAGAATTGCTGAATATGCAAGATCAACCATCAGCTCGGTTGTATCTTTAATTTCAACGAGCAAATCCTTTACAGTACGAGGCATTTCAAATCTCTTTATTTCTCATCATATATTAATCTTTTTCAACCACTTCGAGCTCCACTTCCTCTCCGTTTCTGTTGTAGCACTTCCAGCTGTTCTCGTCGTAAGGATAGCACACAATGATGTGATACCTCCCAAATCGCGTGAATAAGGCCATATCTTCCTCTGAAGGTCTGCAGCTTGGTGATGGATGGCTGTGAACTGTTCCGAAAACTTTCATGCCGATCGGCAGCATGTCGAGGTGGATAACTGCTGAGACGGAGCCTGAAACAAATGGAAGAAAAATGAGCTCGTCCATCACATCCTTGCTCCCACTGAGTAGTGCTATGAACTCCTCGGGATGAGCACTTTTTGCAGCCTCCAGTATAGTTTTAAGCAATTCTTTTGATATCTTCACAGGAAATCCCTCGGATCTGTAATGTAACCTTTTACAGCAGTTGCAGCAGCGGTTGCAGGGGAGGAGAGGTAGATTTCTGCGTTTGGATTCCCCATCCTGCCTTTAAAGTTCCTGTTCTGTGTGGACAAGCAAACCTCACCGTCAGCAAGCACGCCCTGATGAATTCCCACACATGGCCCACAACCGGGATTGAGAACAATTCCACCAGCTTCAACAAAAGTCCTTATCAATCCTTTATCGAGAGCCTGCAGATAAACTCTCCTGCTTGCAGGAACAACGATCAGCCTTACTCCTTCCTTTGCCTTCCTTCCTTTCAGTATTTTTGCGGCAATCTCAAGATCCGACAGTCTGCCGTTGGTGCATGTCCCGATGTAAACCTGGTTAACTTCTGTGCCTTCAACCTCTTCCACTTCAGCAACATTGTCAACGTTGTGAGGCTTAGACACCATTGGTACGAGCGACGAAACGTCCATGTAAATCTCCTTCTCATACTCTGCATCCTCATCGGCCTTAACCTCTCTGAAGTCACTTTCCCTGCCAAGTTCTGCAAGGAATTTTCTCGTGTTCTTATCGCTCTCGAAAATTCCGGCCTTCGCACCGCACTCGACAGCCATGTTGGAGATTGTAAGCCTCTCTTCCACGCTCATTCTGCCAGCACACTCTCCATGAAACTCTAATGCTTTGTAGGTTGCCCCATCAACGCCAAGGTCACCTATTAGCTTCAGAATGACATCTTTGGCAAAAACTCCTTTTTGCAGAGAACCGTCAAGCTCAACCCTGAAGCTTTCGGGGACTCTGAACCAGTTCTTGCCAAGGGCTATGGCAACCGCCACATCTGTTGAGCCCATTCCCGTTGAGAACGCCCCAATGCCACCGTAAGTGCATGTGTGGCTGTCAGCCCCCACAGCCAGGTCTCCTGGCTTGACATAGCGTTCCACCATTATCTGGTGGATTATCCCCTCTCCCGGAGGGTTGAAGTCCGCACCAATTTTCTTTGCAAATTCGTAGATGAACTTTTGGTCGTTGCTAAGCTCTTTTCTTGGCGAGGGGGCGGCGTGGTCAACAAAGAAGTGCGCTCTGTCTGCAGCCTTAATCTCAACCCCAAGCTCCATCAACTGCCTTATGGCCAGAGGGGCAGTGCCGTCCTGCAGAGCTATCTGGTCAATTTCTGCAACAACAATGTCACCGGCATAAGCATCACTTTTTGATTTTTCACTGAGTATTTTTTCAGCTATTGTTTTGCCCATACTGCAAGTTAATTCGGTGCTTTTTAAGTTAACTGTGAAAGCAAACTTTATAGAGTTTCATGAGAATATTTGGTCATGAGGCATCCCAGAGTGGCTGGTAGTTTTTACCCTTCAAGTCCTGAGTCGCTGCTCGCAATGCTTAAAGAGTACACCTATTCCTCAAAGGATGATAGCGTTGTAGCATGCGTCTCTCCACACGCCGGTTACGTTTACTCCGGAAGAACAGCAGGTAGAGTTCACTCCGTTCTTCCCGATGCAGAGACCTTCGTCATAGTTGGGCCAAACCACACGGGCTACGGGTTACCTGTTGCAGTCTCAACCGACACCTGGCTCACACCCCTCGGTGAGGTTGAGGTTGATACGGAATTCGTTGATGCAATGCCTAAAACAATAGTTGCAGCGGACGAGATAGCCCATAGATACGAGCACTCTCTCGAAGTTCAGGTTCCGTTTCTTCAATACTTGCACGACGATTTCAAAATCGTCCCGATATGTCTCGGAATGCAGGATGAGGAGACCGCGAGAGAAGTGGTAGAAGAGATTCTCGTAGCTGAGGAAGATACCGGAAGAAGGATTGTTGTGATAGCCTCTTCAGACATGCACCACTACCTGCCCGATGAAGAGTGCAGAAGACTTGACAGCATAGTCATCGATGCTATCCTCTCAATGGACGTGAAAAGATACTACGAAACGATTTACAAGCTACAGGCAAGTGTATGCGGTTACGGCTGCATAGCTGTTGCGATGTACTACTCAAAGGCAAAGGGGGCGAGGGCGGAGCTTGTTGACTACTCGACAAGCGGGGATGTTGGAGATAGAAGCCAGGTTGTGGGGTACGCGGGAATAGTTTTTAGGGTTTGATTAAGTTGTTACTTTTCAAGCCATCAAAATTTTTTTTCGAATATCGAACCAAAACCTTAAGTGTTAGGAAGAATATTTAACCTTATGAGCGATGCCAAACAGCTTGTACTGGAAGCGATGAAAAAGGCGGGAAAGCCGGTAAGGCCAGGGGATATCGCAAAGGAAACGGGACTGGACAGCAAGGAAGTGTCCAAGATAATAAAGGAATTGAGGAACGAGGGGCTCGTGCATTCTCCTAAGAGATGTTATTACGCTCTGAAGGAGTGAGGTGGTTCCATGGGAACAGAGGAGAATTTGAGGAATGCTTACGCCGGAGAAAGTCAGGCAATGATCAGATACAAGATTTATGCCGAAATAGCGAGAAGGAAGGGGCTAGACGGAATCGCAAGAGTTTTTGAAGCTGCATCATTTTCAGAATTCGTTCATGCAAAGAACCACCTAAAAGTCCTTGAAAATGTTAACGATGTTAAGAAAAATCTTGAAACAGCTTATAAGGGGGAGACATACGAGATCGAGGAAATGTACCCTAAGTTCTATGAGGAAGCTGAGAAGGAGGGAAACAAGAGGGCGATGAACAGCATTAGGTGGGCACTTGAAACTGAAAAAGTTCATGCCGAGTTGTTCAGGAAACTGATTGAAAGTGGAGAAGATTTTAAGGGCAAAATCTACATCTGTCCTGTTTGCAGATATGCAATGGAGGGAGAAGCTCCGGACAGATGTCCGCTGTGCAACACTCTAAAGGAAAAGTTTGTTGAGTTTTGATTTATTGAAGGAAAATTTTTAATAATTTTTTACCAATTATCTGCATGAAGAACCTGTATTTTGAGGACTTTGAAGTTGGTATGAAGGTGGAGAGTTCGGCGAGGACTATAACTGAAGCAGACATTGTGATGTTCGCCGCCTTAACTGGGGACTGGAACCCAATCCATACGGATGCAGAATTTGCCAAAAAGACGATTTTTGGACAGAGGATTGCTCACGGCCTTTTGACTTTGTCAGTTGTTGCGGGACTTCTCGTGAGGCTGGGTCTGACGGAGAGGACGATAGTTGCGTTCTACGGGATTGATAAGCTGCGCTTTACCAAACCCGTTTTCATAGGAGATACCATAAAGGCTGTTCTCGAAGTTATCGGAAAGGAGGAAAAAGAGGGTAAACCTTACGGAGTGGTTGCGTACGACATTAAGGGCGTGAATCAGAGAGGAGAAACTGTTATTACGTACACCTCAAGGGTCGCAGTGCTCAAAAAACACTCTCAAGCCTGAGCAGCTTTTCCTTCAGGCTTTTCCCGTCAATTTTTTGGCTTAAGGCATGTGGTATGGTATAGCCTCCAATCCAGCTTTTGCCCACAACTCTATGGCATGGAATAATGACGGGTAAAGGGTTTCTCTTAACCGCCTGTCCTACTGCTCTGGGTGAGGTTTTGAGAATTCTGGCGATCTCCGAATAAGTCTTTGTTTTACCGTAGGGAATTTTGCTCACTTCTTCAAGCACACGTTTGGTGAATTCACTAACATTAAGCCTGTAAGGAATTCTGACTTCAACCTTTTCTCCCGAAAAATACCTTTGGAGTTGCTTTGAATACTTGCAGTCGGAGAAGGGAAAGGAGGGCGAGGTTGAGAAGTATGATTTAACAGCCTTCCCTCCCTCAAAAACAACATTGAAGTAAAGTTCCCCCCACCTGACCGAGAACATCAGAAGTCCCTGCCGGAGATGTCCCTCAACCTCTCTATCCCCTTTATCTCCTTTATTATCTCCGCTACAGACTTGGGAACATACTTCTCCCAGTCCTCTCCTTCAAGCATCTTCCTCCTGATTTCAGTGCCGTGGTACTCGTTCCGGTTGTACATTTTGGTGTGCATAACATTGAAGCCAGCTTCCTTGAAAAGCCGGTAAACGAGGGGATTGTTTGTGTAAACAACGTCGAATGGTGGAACCATGGAGCAAACATGTGCAACCCAGAGGCTGTTTCTGTAGATGTCTTCGAGGGGAATGATGTAAACCTTCTTGTCAATCCTCATTTCTCTCTTTATCTCCTCAACAGCCCTGTCTATCATCAGAACTCTCTCTCCTGCTGTGAACGGGTTTTCGAGTGAGTGGCTCTCCTGTGCACTGCCTATAGCTATTATAAGCTCATCAACTTTCTTAAGGACATTTCTGACTACTTCGTGGTGTCCGAGGTGGTACGGCTGAAATCTTCCTACGAAAAACGCCCTCATCTCGGTCTCCGCACTGCCCTCTTTATGTCATCCTTAAGTTTTCTTCCCGTCCTCCTCTCCCACTCCTCAATGGGGATTCCGTACTTTTCGTGTATAGCATCTCTGTATCTTTCCGGAATGACGTTGAAGGTGCAGAATGGGATGATTCTACCATCTGGACTACCGTAGTGTATTTCACACCTCTCAACTCTCGCAATGTCGTAGTTGTACAAGTCCTGGAAGTGCATCATTCCGATGAAAAGGGATTTCAGGTGAAACTCACCAAGAGTGGAGTAATCATGCTTAACCAGCACATCATAAAGAATTCTGGCGATGTTGAACCCCTTGGGTGCTTTCGACGAATCAACAAACTTTCTGAGGTCAAGGATGTCCTTAATTGCTCTTATGGTCTTCATCCTGCTTTTGGTAATTTCCTCTGCCTTCTCAGTTAAAAACTCAAAAAGCCCCTCCACGTCAACGAACCTCGTTATCGGGATGAGCTTGCCGTTATCTTTGAAGATGTAGGTTGCCATACCACAGGCAAAGTGTGTTGTGAGTTCATACTGCGGCTGGCCTGTCAAAGCCTCAACAAACCTTGAAATGGGCACAACACTCGGAACTGGGTAAAAGTCGTCCCTGCTGATCTCCCCTCCGGTCTGATCCTCTATAGCCTTTATGCAGTCGGGGATTGTAATGCGGAACTGCTCCCTCTCCTTTCTCGGCATGCTGCCCACCAAGCTAACCGGCTGGAAGTTCACGCCTCTGACAATGTCGATGTTGTCTGCAGCAAAGCGTATTATGTCTCCAAGCTGGTGGTCGTTCACACCTTTTATCACCGTTGGAACCAAAACTAGACCGAGCTGAGCTCTTCTGCAGTTCTCCAGAATTTTCGGAACTTCGTGGTGATTTTTGGGATTCGTTTTCTCATCAACACCGTCGAAGGAGAGATAAACGGTGTTAACACCTGCTACTCTGACTCTTAGAGCAAAATCCTTGTCCTCGGCAAGCCTTATTCCGTTCGTGTTCAGCTGGATGTGGTCGTAGCCCTCCTCTTTTATCATTCTGATAATGTCTATCAGGTCGTCCCTCAGTGTAGGCTCACCACCTGTGAGCTGAACAGCATTGCAGCCAATGGGTTTCAAATTCTTGGCTTTTCTCACCATTTCCCTTATCTGCTCCAAAGTTGGCTCGTAAACGTATCCTGCTCTTTTGGCATAGAAGAAGCAGTACCAGCATGCCAAATCACAGCGATTGGTCAAAACGATGTTTAGCAAGGCCGTGTGGCTCTTGTGGTTGTTGCACAGCCCGCAGCTGAAGGGGCATGTGGTGTTTTGAGTAATCGGGTTAGAGATTCCATGACCGTCAGCAGCAAATCTTGCGGCTTTCTTGAACATTTCGGCATCTCCCCAGTAAACGTCAACAAACTCTCCGTGTTCATCGCAAACCTTTTTGATCATGACTTTTCCGTTTTCTTCGTAAACTTCCGCTTCCAGAATTTTCAGGCACTCAGGACAGAGGGATTTTGTTTTGTAGGGAAGCCTAATACCCTTTAATTCAGATTCAATATGCTGCATTATGATTAAAACTGCTTCAAGAGTTTATCAAGTTTTCTATTGGGGATTGAGCTTTAATCCCCTCCCTCAGTTAATATCCACTGAATTAGAAAAAGATTCAATCTCAAATCCATCCATAATGTACCTATCGTCAAAATACCTTCTCACCAGCCTTTCAGCATAGTGTCTCGCCTTTGATATTTCAGCATCAAAGAATTTAAAGAAGTTCTCAACCTGCTTTCTAGTTCTCAGCTCCCACTGGTTTTCTGCAGCCGTTGTAACGATGAATGGGACGTCAAACTTTTTGATGACCATAATCTCCTTTCTAAGCTTTTCGAAAAGATGCATTCTTTTATAACCCTCAGTTCTGAGAAATTTTGAAAGTCCAAGCTCAATCGCCACATCTTTCTCAGCTGCAAGCTTAAGCGTTGCATAATCCAGCTCCCTGTCTTCCCAGTCTAGAATGACGTCAACCCTTCTCCTCATCACGGCTTCCCTGCAAACCGCTTCCTTCCCAACAACACCAACAATGGCTCTCCTTTTTACGTTCCGTAGCTTCTTTCTAAGCTCTCGCGGAGAGTCTGCTTTTATGACAATTCCACAACCTCCAGGCTTTTCAAGCATGAAAACGTAGCTCTTAAAGCCCAGGTCGGACAGGTTTTCTGGGAGAAACCTCAGGAAGTCGTACATAGCTCCTTGGCAAATTCTATTATCTTTTCCCGCTTTGAGGGGAACGTTACCAGTCTTAGCTTAACAGCAATTGGATCTCCCCCGCTCGTCAGCTCAACCTCCCCGAGGTATGCTTTCTGCTTGTCGATTCTTATGTGAAGAACGTTCTGGTCATCTATTTTTTCGTCAATTGTTTTCAAAATCTCATCAACCTGCTCTCCGAGAAGCTCAAGGAAGTAGGCCCAAAATTTCTTTATTTCGGAGCTTTTTGTCAGCTCAACTTCAAGATACTCCATTGGGTTTCCATAATGGCCTTTGGCCTTGCTTACAGCAATCTCAAATTCAAAAGGAAAAAGAGTTGAAATTGCTTCGCCGACTTTTTCTCTATCTTCGGTTGAGTGGACGACTGCAGATACTCTAATCCACTCAATCTTTCCTTTCATCTGCGCTTCTTCCTGAAGTTGGCTCTGAGGCTTGGTCTTACCTTCTCTGCCCCTCTGCCCTTCCTTCTTAACCCTCTTGCCTTCCTTCCTGCCGAAGTTAAGCCGCGGTAAACCCTTCCTCTCTTCCTGCTCACCCACGAAAGCTGGCTGTCGGTCTTAATGGCAGGATGGTCTCTGTCGACCAGAATGACCTCGAACCACTTATATCTTCCATCTTCGCCAACCCAGTAGGAGTTCAGAACCTCCATGTTCGGATACTTCCTGTTCGCCCTCTCCTCTGCAATCCACTGCAGGTTCTTCTTCGGTGTTCTCCTGTTAACCATCAGCCCCTTGCTCTTTCTACCCTTGTTTGGTCTTGTCGCTCTCCTTCCGCCTCTCCTTATCCTAACCCTTACAACGATTATTCCCTTTTTGGCCTTATAACCCAATGCCCTCGCCCTGTCAAGCCTCGTTGGGCGTGGAATTCTCACTACTGCTGGCTCCCTTCTCCACTTCTGCAATCTGTGCCACATCAGCTCTCCAACGTAGCCCTCGTAAGGTTTCTTCCAGGCTTCCCTGATGTAAGCATACATCGACTTCATCTTCACCACCACGCAACTTAAGCAACTGCTTCAACAACAGCAGGCTGAGTTTCAGTTTCAGCAGGCTCTGCAAGGAGTTCGATTTTCCTTATCTCCACCCTCCTGATAGGGTAGATTTTCTTTGCGTTCTTGTAAATCTCAGCCGGCACCTTGCCCAAGACGCACTCCTGTATGAACTGGACGAAGTTAAGCGAGCTTGCCTTCTCGACCACAATCTGCCTCATTATGGCCCTTATTGCCCTCTTCTGGCTCGTCTTGCATCTTCTGACCGTGAAAACTACAGATTTAACTCTCAGCTTGTAGCCGTCGGCAGTAGTTACATCAACAATGTCCTCAATCTTGCTCGTCCTCCTTCTGGTGAGGCTGTTGAGGTACTCTCTCGTCAGCTCGAACCTCCAGAACTTGGTGTAAGCGTTATCTCCAGCAACCCTGTAAACCTTGAAGATGAGCTTCTTGTAGGTGTTCTGGTTCGAATAGTCGTTTGTGAGCTCAGCCAGCGTTGTTTCAACCGTTCTACCAATGACCTTGCTCGCATCATCTGCGGGAGTCTCTCCGAGCTCTACCATTCCAAAGTACTCAGGAGCAATGAGCGTGAACCACTTTTTCATCGTCCATTTATCCTTAACTCTTGCAGCTCTTCTCTTTCTCGCCATGCTTTCAGCCTTTCGAGGGGACAATTAATAAAACTTTTGGAGACGATAGTTCATGCTAACTCTCCTGATGTGTGGAGGAAAGGGAACGAGACTTGGGAGGGGAGAAAAGCCTCTGTTTGAGGTTTGCGGAATGAAGCTCGTCGACCACTCCTTACTGCAGTACAAGGACTTTGACGTTATTGGCGTAACATCTCCATACACACCGGAGACGGAAAAGTATCTTGCAGAGAGGGGTGTGGAAATTTACAGGTCGGCGGGAAGAGGTTACATCGAGGATTACAGTGAAGCATGCGATGAGCTTTCTATCGACGAGCCGGTTGTAGTTGCCTCAGCAGACATAGTTTACATCAAAGACCTTGCCTTTGAAATTGTTGAGGTATATATGAAAACGGTAAAACCTGCTCTTACAGTGGTTATGGAGGATGAGCCGGTGGGTGTGAACATTATAGACCCGCTTTTTAGTGGTTGGCAGGAAGAAGAGATATATAGTATCGAGAAAGACAGTATTGTGAACGTAAACACAATTGACGATGTTAAGAGGGCTGAGAGGTTATGGACTACGATGAGAAAAGGGAAAGGCTTGCAGAAAGGTTGAGGTACGAGCTTAATTTAAGCAAGAAAGTTTACGAGGCAATAAAGAAGGTTCCCCGACACCTTTTCGTCCCAGAAAGGTACAAGGAAGAGGCCTACGTGGATACTCCACTCCCCATAGGCTACGGCCAGACTATAAGCGCGCCGCACATGGTGGCGATAATGTGCGAGCTTCTGGATTTAAAGGAAGGAGACAAAGTTCTCGAGGTCGGCACAGGATGCGGATATCACGCTGCAGTTGTGGCGGAAATTGTCGGGAAGAAGAGAAAGGTGATCTCCATCGAATACATCCCGGAGCTGGCTGAGAGGGCAAGAACGATTCTAAAGGCTCTTGGATACGAAAATGTAGAGGTTATAGTTGGAGACGGGAGTAAGGGGTACGAAAAGGAAGCTCCTTACGATAAAATCTATGTAACCGCAGCAGCCCCCGACATACCCAAGCCGCTTGTGGATCAGCTGAAGCCTGGAGGGAAGATGGTTATTCCTATCGGTAATTCCGTACAGTGGCTCGTTATCGTCGAGAAGGACGAAGAAGGCAATGTGAAAAAGAGAAATTGGGGGTCTGTCAGATTTGTGCCGCTGAGAGGTGAGTATGGATTCAAAAGTGTAAGGTATGATTGAAGCCATCAGAGCGTCGATTTCCTTTCTCACAACAATCCCCTTAGGTGGAAATATTGAAGAACTGAGAAAGAACCTATGGCTTTTTCCCTACACAGCTGTTCTGATTTCCTTAGTAGTCTCAATTCCCTATCTAATCAAGGACTTTATGGATGTGAGGTTTCTGGCTGTTGTGCTCTATTTGGCAGTTGAGGGGATAAATCACGTTGACGGGCTGGCAGATTTTGGAGACGCGCTTTTTGCTCCTGAAGGCAAAAAGAGGGATGCAATTAAAGACCTCAACACAGGAACAGGCGGTGTTGCAGTTGTGGTGATTTACTTTGTAATGCTCTACAGCCTACTCTCGCAATCCGGACTCTGGGAAATTCTTCTCTCGCAGGTATTGGCCAAATACTCGATGCTACTTCTGATGTTTACATCAAGGCCAAGCTGGGAGGGGATGGCGTCGTATTTTATGGAGAAGATTTCTTTCAGAGATGTTTTGTTTGGAGCGTTGCCGGTAGTGCTGGTTTGCTACAAAATTGGTGCTAAGTCTGCTGTTGCAGTGGCTTTTGCACTTGTAGCAGTCGTCTTTCTGAAGAAATACTCCGAAAAGCATTTTGGAGGGATAAATGGAGACGTGATAGGCTCGGCAAACTGTCTAGCTTTTGTCGCATCTCTGGCAGTTTTACAAATCTGTCAGTTTTGAGATGAAGAATCCCGCTGTATTGTGCAGATGCGGAAAGCTTCTGACAACCTTGTCCCAGTCTCTGAACTCCATGCCCTTAAACTCCCTAGTCCCCCTGCCGAAAGGCGAAGGCAAGGGCAGGACTTTAGCTCCGATTTTCAGCAGGTTTCCTTCATTTTCCTCAAAGGTTATCGAGCATGTTGCGTAAACGACTTCCTGAGCGTTTTTCAAAGCATTCTCAATCATTTTTCTCTGAACTTTTAAAGTGGATTTGAACTTTCGCTCGTCGAACGTCCACTTCACATTTGGCTGGGATGCGTAGTTGCCCGTAGATGAGCACGGAGCATCTACGAGAGCTTTGTCAGCATCATACTCAAACTTGCATCCGTCTCCAAGTTTCACCTCCGCAATTTTAACGCCAAGCTGCTTCAATTTGCTCTTCATCCTTCTAACCCTCTCCGGAGAGTTGTCAATGGCCACGATTTTCCCCTCGTTCTGCATGAGCATCGCCATGTGGGCTGTCTTCATTCCCGGTGCTGCGGCAAGGTCAAGAACTACCTCGCCAGGAGACGGGTTGAGGGCTTTAGAGACGAAGCATGAAGCGAGATCCTGTATGACGTATTTGCCTTTTGAGTGCCACTCAAGTGATGCGGGGTGTTTATCGTAACTTTTGACGCGAAAAACCTCCTCAAGAAAGGTTTCCTCAAGCACGACTCCGTTATCTTCCAGATATCTTCTCACAGCCTCAATAGAGCTTTTAAGCTCGTTCACTCTCACGTAAACCTGAGGGTTCTTCAGGTTGGCTTCCATCAGCCTTAACGCATCATCCTCACCCAGAAGCTCGATGGAATATTTTACAAACCACTCAGGGTGAAAGTATTTGAGAGAAATTTCTTTTAATCTGTTTCCGGGAGAGATTTCGAGTTTCTCCACATTTCTAAGGACAGCATTCACGAGGGGTGCTTTTCCCTTCTTCCTCGCAATTCTCACAGCAGAATCCGTTGCCAGTGCAGGATGGACGCCTTTGTATTTCATCTCGTAAACTGCAATCCTGAGCAGGTTTTTTGTGAAGAGGTCAAGCTTATCGAAGTTTTTGAGTGTTGATTTAAGGTAAAAATCTATTGCGTTCAGCCTTTTGAGAGTTTCGAGGCTGTAGGCGTGCACACTTCCCCTAATCTTGTAGTCAAATCTCCCGGCAATTTTCTGGACTGCAGATTTAACTGAAATTCTGCTTCTCTCGACCTCCGCCAGAACCTTTGCCGCTATCTCCTGTGTGGGAATCAAATTACTACCATCTGAGCGTGCGGGCATCCTTCAATGTAAAGAATCCTGTTTTTGTCAATAATACCAATCCTCACGGCAAGACTGACGGCCTTGCTACCAGTAATGTTTGCAATCGTCGCATTTCTCAAAGCCCTCTTTACTTCCTCCTCTCCGACTTCCTCCTCTCCGTAGAAGCTCTCCTTTACCTCCAGTTTAAGCTCTCCCTCTCTGAAGGTTCTGCCGACTATATCTGAGTCGCAGACGGCAACGAGCACTTCCCCTTTTACCCTGTAAACTCGCATTCTGAACATCAGATGTTTCTCACCGGGTGCTTTGCCCCGCAAGCAAGGCAGCGGAGCATGAGCACTCTCTCTTCCTTCACGAACTCTGTATCAGGAGAGTTGCACTCTTTGCAAAGGACATAAAGCTTTACATAGTCGTCAACCTCCTTCTGCAGTTCGCTTTCCGTGAACTTACCCTGGAGAATAAGCCTTCCATTGTCGATGAAGCCCGCTGTACCGAGTGACTTGACGATGTACTTGTAGAGGTGATCCTCACTCCTGTTGAGCGTTTTGGCAATCTGTGAAAAATTCTTCAGTATCGTTCTGGCTCCTTCTCTTTGAATGCTGACCTTCGGTATTTCGAACCTCTCCCTCCTGCTAACTTCCTTATCAGCAAGCTTTTCAAAAGCTCTTTCAAGGAGTTCCTCGTAACTCTTCATCGTCCTTACTACGTGGCTTTGGATAAATACTTACCGCTCGGTAATACCACCCATTCCTGCACGAAAACACTTTATTTACTTGGCAACTACGTGCGCTATGCTCTACTTAGGCCTCATCGGGTTTCCCGTTAAGCATTCCGTCTCGCCTGCAATGCAAAACGCAGCTTTAAAAGATGCAGGAATAGATGGTATTTACCTGGCTTTTGAAGTTAAGCCTGACAAATTAAGAGATGCTGTTTTCGGTGCTAAGGCTCTGAGATTTAAGGGGTTGAACGTTACCATTCCGTTTAAGGAAAACGTTGTTGAGTTTGTGGAGCTTAAAGGAGAGGCTGCGAAGATCAGGACGGTGAACACAATCGACCTAGTCGAGATGGTCGGATACAACACCGACGTCCACGGCGTGAAGGCTGCACTTGCCGGAAACGATTTGAATGGAAAAATTGCCTTGGTTGTAGGGGCAGGAGGGGCAGGGAAGGCTGCAGCACTGGCTTTGCTGGAGATGGGTTCCACCGTAATCCTCGCAAACAGGACTGAGTCGAAGGGTATGGAAGCGGTGGAGATGCTGAGGATGTATGGAGAGTGCATCTTCTGGCCGCTGAGCAGAGTTGAGGAGCTCAAAGGGAAGATTGACGTTCTGGTTAACGCCACCCCGCTTGGAATGAGTGGTTTCAGGGCTGAGATGCCCGTGCCGTCTTCACTGCTGGATGGTGTGGAGCTGGTTTTTGATACAGTCTACAACCCAATGAACACACCGCTGATTTTAGAGGCCAAAAGGAGGGGTTGCAGGGTTGTTTACGGCATAGAGATGCTCGTACATCAGGGTGCCAAGGCATTTGAAATCTGGACTGGCGTTAAGCCAGATGTCGAGGTTATGAGGGAAGCTGCTTTAAAGGCTTTAAGAAGTTAAGTTGTTTTGAGGTTTTTTCACCACTGCTTCACTTGAAAAACCATTTATTACTCAACCTCAACTCGCTCCCATGGTATCCATCGAGGACGTTTACCACACGGCAGAGCTGGCCAAAATTGAGATAACTGAAGAGCAGGCTAAGAAGTTCAGAAAGGAGTTTGAAAAGATTATCGATTACTTCAACATCCTTGACGAGGCTGAGGAGGATGTTGAGCCAACATTTCACGTTCTACCAATCACAAACGTCTTCAGAGAGGATGTAGAGGGTGAGTATTTATCGCAGGAGGAGGCTTTGAGCAACGCCAAGCATAAGGAAGAGGGTTACTTCAAGGGGCCGAGGGTGGTTGAGTGAGGATAACTGAGTGGAAGGAAAAGGTTGAGAGTCACGGATGCTACGATGCCGTTTCCGAGATGCTCGAACGCATTGAGAAGAGCAAGCTTAACGGCTACATAACTGTCTGCAAAGATGATGCACTGAAAATGGCGGAGAAGTACGACAGAGGAGAGCTTAAGGGCAGACTTGCCGGAATTCCGGTGGCGGTGAAGGACAACATCTCCACCAAAGGCATTCTCACGACATGCGCATCGAAAATGCTCAGCGACTACAAGCCGGTCTTTGATGCCCACGTAGTTGAGAGATTAAAGGCTGAGGGTGCGATCATTATCGGAAAGGCAAACATGGACGAGTTTGCAATGGGCACCACGACGGAAACCAGCTACTACGGTGTTGTCAGGAATCCCTACGACCTTGACAGAGTTGCTGGAGGGAGTAGCGGGGGAAGTGCTGCTGTAGTAGCGGCAGACGAGGCAGTCTTATCATTGGGAAGTGACACGGGAGGTAGTATAAGGTGTCCCGCGAGCTTCTGCGGTATTTATGGCTTAAAGCCGACCTACGGCCTCGTTTCGAGGTACGGACTTATCCCCTACGCAAATTCCTTAGAGCAGATAGGCCCGATGGCTGACAGCATTGACGACCTCGCTTTACTGCTTGAGGTCATTGCAGGCAAAGATCGCAGAGATTCAACAAACTCCGGAAAGGAGTTCAAATTCGTTCCTGAGGACAGGAAGCTGAAGGTCGGTGTGATTGCGGAGATGGGGGGCAATGAAGATGTGATGAAGCGCTTCAGCGAGGCTGTTGAAGTCATCAAGGAGAAGCATGAAGTCAAAGAAGTTAGCATGCCGTCTTTCAAGTACGCTCTCGCAGCGTACTACATCATCGCCATGAGCGAAGCATCGTCAAACCTCGCCAGATATGATGGTGTGAGGTACGGTTACGCATTAGAGAAGCTCGATTCGTGGAGAAGGTACTTTTCAAAGGTCAGGGCAGAGGGATTCGGGGATGAGGTAAAAAGGAGGATAATGCTCGGCAGCTATGCCTTATCTGCAGGTTACTACGGCAAGTACTATCTGAAGGCTCAGAAAGTGAGGACACTTGTCATCAGGGATTTCAAAAAGGCCTTCGAGGAGTATGACATTCTCATCTCACCCACCATGCCTTCCTTACCATTCAAAATAGGAGAACTCGCTGACCCGCTGACGATGTACAAGGCTGACGTTAATACAGTTCCGATTAACCTGGCCGGACTTCCGGCGTTGAGCGTTCCCATTGGGTTTGAGAGGGGGTTGCCTGTCGGACTGCAGGTGATTGGGAACTACTTCTCGGAAAACACGCTGCTCAACTTAGGGAAGTGGCTTGGAGAAAGGTTGCAGTCATAGAAAACCGAACTCTGCGAGGTAGTAGTGCAGATTGGCGAGAAACTCGTTTAGAGCGTGATAGGGAACGATGATGCATCCGGAGTGAAAGCGGAGAGGATCGTCGATGAAGCTCACGATTACCGGAACAGCCTTTTTTCCCGTTATTGCTGAAAATCGCTCCACTCTCTCCCTGTGCCTTTCTGCCTCCTTTTTGAGCTGCGAAACCCTGTATCTTGATGCAGAGTAAAGCTTTGCATCGAAGCAAAGCACGATGCCGTATCTCTCAGCGACCACATCTATCTCCGACTTTCCCTCTTCATCTTTAAACACGCACCTGAACTTGGTGGAGAAGCCGTGAGCTTCGCAGATTTTTCTTACCTCTTCCTCAAATTCCTGCCACTTCATCTAATAGCCTTCTTTCCGGATTCGCTTAACATTTCCTTCTCTACAAACACGATTGCATACTTCATGAGCTCATCAAGCTCCTCCTCATCGGCATCGAATATATCCGCAGGAATGGCAAACTCTGCAAAGCAGTACTCCTTCTCTCCCACAAGAGATTCCGTAACTTCCTTTCTGAAATCCGTTACGTCACTCGACACAACGATGACGACATCTTCATCTAGGTGCCCCTCCAGAAACTTGAGGAAGCTCTCCTTGCTGAAAACGTAGGCCGGCATGTATCAAGTAGGGCAAAGAGTAAAAATATTTATCCCAACTCATTTCGTGGAAATTTACTACTACACCTTTACCGGAAACAGCAGGAGAATTGCGGAAATTCTGGCGTCAGAATTTGATGGAGAGGTGCGAGAGATAAAGAGTTACAAGCTTCCCTACATTTTATGGCTCATCCTCTCATTTATCCCCTATCTTGGCGTGAAAATAGACACACAGCCACCCTCCGGCAGTGAAATTGTGCTGTGCTTTCCGAAGTGGACTCTGAACTGCCCTCCGGTAACAGCTTTTTTCAGAAAATATGCAGATGGTAAAAAGATTAAAATGGTAATTTGCTACGGCGGGTTCGACGAGAAGAGGTATGCCGAGTTTTACCTAAAATTTGCCATAAAATACGGTGCTTTAACTGCCGATACTATGCTTGTGAAGAGGAGAGAACTCAAAGAAAATGAAGAAGCTGTAAAGAAAAAACTCATCGATTTTCTCAAGTCTAACTAACAGCCGTTTCAACGCAGCTCTTCAAATCGCCAAACCGAACGTTTACCTTTCTGTTCTTGGGGAGGTAATGCAAGGCTTTTCCCGAATTCACCATAACGCACTCGAATTTTGAAGTTGCAGGAGAAACGACCATGCAGGTGTCGGAGAAAACCTTAATGCCATGCTCTTCAAGCTTTTTAACCAAATCCTGATTTTTCCTCACAACCTCTCTTGCGGTGAAGATCCAGAACTCTCTCTTCACTTTTCTTCCCTTTAGCAAGCTCAGAATAATCTCAAGCTCTTTCGGCGAGGCGTGGGGGCAGCCCACCGTCACAAGGTCAGGCTCGCATCCCCCTTCAATTCTGCCCTCAATCTCTATCTTCTCTTCCGGGACATCAAAGTCCTTCCACTCTGGAGTGATGCCCTCTGCGTGGAACATTACTGTGTTCCCGGTAGCTGCAAGCGCCGCACCCAGAAGCTTCAACTCCTCCTCCGTCACGCTCCTGTCGAAAATGAAGTAGGGAACCTCATCTCTCAGAACTTTTCCAGCTTCATATCCTGCAGCAGCCAGATCGCCCTTGATCTTCACAGCAATCGTTGGTGCCCTGTTCTCCTTTATGTGCATCCCGTAGTAGGGGATTTTCCCGATTATTGCCGCAGCAATTGCTGACGGCCCACTCTCCCTGTTCGTCCTTGCCCCTATAATTGAGTTGGCGTAAACGATGGCAGAACTCTCAGCCCATGCGAGATGGTCGCCGAATTCCGGTTTCAGGAGGTAGTATGGTGTGCATGTTAGAGTCATCCTAACCCCCAGCCTTTCGAAGACTTTCAGAACGCGCATCTGCTTCTCGTAGAAGTCTTCATCAATTCCCATCTCTCTCCATCTCTCCAAATCCATTCCCGCGGGATTGAGCGTTGCGGGAACTTTCAGTTCAGCGTCAAGGCTCTCAAGCCACTCCAAGCCTCCGTCACCAATGTTGTCATAGCTAACTCCTGAAATGTGCGCTGACTTTACCTCAATAAGCCTCTCAGCTTCATTAGCCTCACCCTCAGCAACAAGAATTTCCATGCACTTTCTGACCGTCTCGTTCTCACTTTCCAGCAGCCTCTCTTCATCCTTTGTCAGATACACTCTTTCACCTCCTTTTTAAGCCACTCTGGAAGAGCAAAGGCAGCTCTGTGCACTTCGGGGTTGTAGTGAGCCGTCTTTCCCTTTATCCTCTCAAATCTTTTGTCCAAGCTTTCAAAATCGTAATCACCACCGATTATGAAGCTCCAGAGAGCGAGCGGGTAAGAAGGAACGCAGGATATGTAAACCTCCCTCCTTTCGAATGGGGATGAGTTGAACAGCAGAGTTCTGAAATACTCCTTCTGGATGAGCGGGGACTGGGATTGAAGGCTGATGACGTCACATTTCTCCCTTGCCAGCTCAAAGAACTCTCTATCAAACAGAGTGTCGCTCACCCCAACGGGGTCGGTGCTGTCCACAATGATTACATCAAACCTCTCACAGTCTTTCAGGAACTCCTTCCCGTCCATGATGACTACTTCAGCCCTTTCATCATCAAACGCTCCTCTGTCAATGCCCAGAAACTTTCTGCAAAGCTCAATAACGTTCCTGTCTATATCCACCAAAACCGCTCTCCTGACATCGTGCTTCAAAACCTCCCTCAATGCTCCACCATCACCCCCGCCAACAATCGCAACATTCTTCGGATTTTTATGAGAAAGCATCGGAACGTGGACGAGCATTTCGTGATAGAAAGCCTCATCAAACTCGGTAAGCTGTATTTTCCCATCTATAACGAGCATCTTCCTGAATGATTCGGTCTCGTAAATCTCGACTTTCTGGACTCCTTTTGTCTCGTACAGCTTTCTTTTAATTTTGATTGCCAGACCACATCCGTTGTAGTACTCGTAGAACCAATCCATGAGCTAATGAAGGATTGATGGGAATATAAACCTATGTCTCGTGTTAAAGTTTTAACCGAGTTTTTCGAAGTTAAAGATGTGCTATCATTGCGGAATTTTATAAACAGAATTGGTACTAAGCAAAGGATAAGCATGGGCAAAATAGACTTAGACTTCTCAAAAATTGCGGCAGAATACGAAGATATTGCAACAGTACAAAAATCAGCATTGAAGTACTGCTAAAACTTCTGAAAATTGGAGGAAACGAAGACGTTTTGGACTTGGGATGCGGAACCGGTCACTTAACAAGGAAGATAAGGAGTTTAACGAACGGGAAGGTTGTGGGAATAGACCCATCAAGAGGCATGATAAAAGAGGCCGTTGTAAAAAGTAGAGGACTTGACATAGTTTACGAAATCAAAAGTGTAGAGGACATAGACTACGAGGACACTTTCGACGTCATTTTCTGCAATTCGGCTTTTCAGTGGTTCAAAGAACCGGAGAAGACAATAAAGAATTGTTACAGATCACTGAGGAGGAACGGGAGGATTGGAATCCAGGCGCCTGCGAAAAAAGTGTACTGCCCTAATTTTATAGAGGCAATCAAATTGGTGAAGAGGGACAAGATGGACTATGGAAACATTTGCCCACTTCAAAGAACCATGGTTCTATCTTGAGACAGCAAAAGAATATAGCTCCCTCTTCGAAAAGTGCTGTTTCAAGGTTGTTTTTTCGAAAATTGAGACAGTTACAACATCACACACCCCTGCGGAGGTGTTCAGGATATTCTCCTCCGGTGCAATAGCCGGATTCTGAACCAGGATTATTACGATGTAGAGCTAATAGAGGACTACATTTCAGCATTCAAAGAAATCGTAAAGAGAGCATTTGAACAGCAATCGGATGAGAGAGGATTGGTGAACCTGAAGTTTAACAGAATATTCCTTGTAGCTGTGAAAGAATGATAAAAGAAATCTATTGCAGCCTTTCAACAAAATTTTTCAATGCTTTGTTGAACTCATCTGGCTTTTCGAGCATCACCATGTGGCCGGCTTCGGGAATCACCACCATCTCTGCAGACGGGATGTGTTTTTTGAGAAACTCAGAGTACTTCACCGGTGTCAAAGCATCCTTTTCGCCGACAATAAGCAAAGTCGGAACGTCAACCTTTATCTTTCCGTTCCTGTAGTCGTCGAGCAGGTCAAATCTATCGCACAGAGAGAGGTCGAGGTGAAGGACTTTTGCTCTTTCGGCAAAAATTCTTGAAAATTCGTCAGCAAGCGATTCATTTGAAAATGCATATTTAGAAACCATTTTTGCAGCCTCCTCAGGCTTCTCTTTCAGCAATTTAAGTATCTCTGGTAGGACTCTGAGCCTCGCGCCTGTCCCAACGAGTGCGAGGGCTTTGACAACTTTGGGGTACTCTAGGTATATCTTCTGCGCCACCGCCCCTCCAAGGCTGTGCCCTACAATAACAGCACTGCCCACGAGCTTCTTCACAGCCTTTGCGACAAAGTAGGCGTAATCGGATATATCTCTTATCTCTGCCTCACAACTCTGGCCGTGGTTAGGCAAATCGATTGCATAACCTCCGACCTCTTCAAGCTGCTTTTCCCAGAGCGTGGCGTCACATCCTGAGCCATGGATGTACATTATATCTCTGTCTTTTCCCTTCAAAACTGGGATTCTCAGAGCATCGACTTCGAGGGTAATTCTTTCCATGGTAAAGATTAATTTTTACAGATTATATTAAGGTTTTGGAGTGCAAAGTAACCTGAAGTCGGCTTTTAACACAAGGTTCAGACACCTCCACTGAGTCAAATTTTAATAACAACTCGTCTTACTTTATACGATGAACGAAAAGCTGCTCAGCGAACTCAAAGGATATCAGATCGTGGGAAGGCATTCAGCGGTCAAGACGTGTCTATGGTTGAAGAAGTCGCTGAAGGATGAGGGAGTTTGCTACAAGCAGAAGTTCTACGGGATTAGAAGCCACCGCTGTCTTCAGATGAGTCCGGCATTGATGTGCAATCAGAGCTGCATCTACTGCTGGCGTCCACTTGAGCTGCTAAAGGGTTTCAAAGGGTGGGATGAGCCTGAGTTCATCGTTGAAGAGAGCATTAAAGCACAGCACCGCTTACTCAGCGGTTTCCACGGAACTGCCGGAGTCAACAGAAAGAAGCTTGAGGAAGCTTACAAGCCGAATCAGGTGGCCATAAGCCTCATAGGTGAGCCCACACTTTACCCCATGCTGCCAGAACTCATTGAGGAGTACAAGAAGAGAGGGTTTACGACCTTTCTCGTTACAAACGGAACGAATCCCGAAATGCTGGAGAGGGTGAATCCGACCCAGCTTTACATCAGTTTAACGGCGTTCGACGAGGAGAGTCATCTTACCCTCAACAGACCCGGAAGGTCAAACTGGGATAAAATTTTGAGGAGTTTAGAAGTCATGCGAGATAACAGTAGCAGAAGCGTGGTGAGATTGACTTTGATTAGGGGTTACAACATGGATGATAAGGCGATCAGAGGATATTCTGAGCTTATAGAGAGGGCAGAGCCAGACTTTATTGAGGCGAAGGCATACATGTATCTCGGCTACTCCAGATTGAGGCTAAAGTGGGAGAACATGCCCGAACATTCAGACATCGTTGATTTCTCAAGAAAGCTTGCTGAGTGTACAGGCTATAAGGTGAAAATGGAATCCGAGCCGAGCAGAGTCGTGCTGCTGGAGAGGGTAAAATGAGGCTTGAGTTATGCATGAAAAGGCTTGAGGAGCTTGAATCGGCGAGGGAGGAGTTGCTGAAAATTTTGAGGGAGATGAGAATCCACTCTACAAAGTCGATTGCCCTGATACATTCAGGAAAAATTGAGGAAGCAAACTTAGAGCTTCAAAGTGCGGTTGAACTCCTGGAAAAGGTGAATGGTTACCGCAAATATCCTGAGATTTACTTTTACCTCTGCAACGAGGCCATGCAGGAGCTTGTTGAAGCAATTGCATTCAAAAACGCAATAACTGGTGAATTCACCTTCGATATTGACCTTGATGTAACACCATCCGCGTTTTTAAACGGCTTTGCAGATGCGGTAGGAGAGTTGAGGCGGTACGCGCTTACAAAGCTCATTGAGGGTGATTTTCAAACTGCTCAGAGTATGCTGGAAATAATGGAAAGAATTTACGAGCACCTGATGGAATTCACGAGCTTTCCCGAAAAGCTCGTCCCCGGTTTAAGAAAGAAGCTTGATGTGGCGAGAATGAGCATAGAAAGAACGAAATCTGATTATATCGCAGCAAGGGTAGCGAGATTAAATGAGAGTCTGGGTGGGGATTGACGATACCGACAGCAGCAAAGGAATGTGCACGACATATCTGGCAGTCCTTGCAATGGAGAGAATAGAGAGAGAACTTGGGAAAGTAATAGGTTTCCCAAGGCTTATCAGGTTGAATCCAACAATACCATACAAAACGAGGGGAAATGGGGCGGTGAGTTTTCTTGCTGATGTTGATGACGTTGGCGAGCTTGTGGACGTTGTGAATGAAGTTATAATAGAGCATGCAATGTTTGAAGATGACAACACGAATCCCGGAGCAGTTTTTGTTGATGAAGAGCTTGCGGTTAAGCTGAAACCGTTTGCGGAGAAGGCCATAAAGGATGTTGTGATGCTCGATGAAGCTCTTTTCATCATCGGAAAGTACTTTATCCCTCACCTGAAACACAAAAAGAGGAGAGGACTTATAGGTGCTCTCGCTGCTGTTGGAGCAGAGCTAAACGACTTCACGCTTGAGCTGATTGCCTACAGGTATCCGGAGAGATTTGGGACTGAGAGAGAGTACGATGAGGAGAGCTTCTTCGACATGGACTTCGAGCTCTATCCAGAGACTTTCGACAATGTGGACTGGTGCAACGATGCTGTTGTTTGTATCCCCAACACCCCCTGCCCCGTCCTTTACGGTCTCAGGGGGGAGAATGTCGAAGCCTTGCACAAGGCAATGTCAATGGTCAGAACGGAGCCAATAGACAGGAGAATGATTTTCGTAACGAACCACGCAACAGATATGCACATTATCGACGCAGAGAGTCTGGATAAGATTGAAAACTACCATTCATACTGCATAAGGGGGAAGGTCGTGGATGAACCTTACGATATTGAGGGCGGTCACGTCTTCTTCGAAATTGAGACCAAGTTCGGCAACATCAAGTGCGCAGCTTTCGAACCGACAAAGCAGTTCCGCAACATCGTCAGAATGCTGAAACCCGGCGACGTTGTGGAAGTATATGGCTCAATGAAGAAGGATACGATAAACCTGGAGAAGCTTAGAGTTATAGAGGTTGCCGAGGTCTACGTTGAGAGAAATCCGATCTGCCCAATCTGCGGGAAGAGAATGGAGTCTGCTGGAAGGAATCAGGGATTCAGGTGCAGGAAGTGCAAAACCAAAGCGAAGGAAAGAGTCCGGGAGAAAGTGGTAAGAAGTCTTGAGCCTGGATTTTACGAGGTTCCCCCATCTGCAAGGCGACATCTTTCAAAACCCCTTATAAGGATGGACGCTGAAAGGAGACACATTTTCAGGTAAGTTTTTAATAATACAGGTGTTAAGGAGTTCCGATGAACGGTGATGACCAGAGCATTTTGAAAGCATGGATAGCCTTTCTGCCTGTGAGCGCTGGCCTTTTCATGGTTCTTCTGGATGTCAGTGTTCTGAATGTTGCTCTTCCGAGGATTGCGGAAGATTTCGGGGCAAAAATGTCTGACCTGCAGTGGATAATGAACGCATACACACTAACGATGGTCGTACTGCTTGTTATTGCAGGAAGAATAGGAGATATGGTGAGGAGAGACAGATTTTTCATTCTGGGAATGGTTATCTTCGTTCTCGGCAGTTTTCTCTGTGGCCAATCCTGGAATACGCAATCGATGATTGCATTCAGAGCTCTTCAAGCTGTTGGCGGCACGATTCTCAGTGCAAACACGCTCGCAATAGCCGCTGAACTCTTCCCTCCAGGGAGGAGAGGGGAAGTTATGGGTTTGAACGCCATTCTGATGGCGTCGAGCTTCACACTCGGGCCAATTATTGGGGGCTGGCTCACAACCAACTTGAGCTGGCACTGGGTCTTCTACATCAACATTCCAATCGGAATTTTCGCGATAGCTGCAGCCTGGCTAGCTCTCCCTCCTCTTGGGGGAAAAGAGAGGGTTCCGGTCGACTGGGTTGGAGCATTGCTACTGTCAATCGGACTAGGCTCTTTAACGCTCGGTATCATAGAGGGGCAGGACTGGGGATGGTGGGATGAGAAGACAATTTCGTGTTTCGTCGTCTCTTTCCCCTACCTGCTTGCCTTTTCACTGTGGGAGTTGAAAACTAAGTATCCCATGCTTGATTTAAGCCTGTTCAGAGTGAGAAACTTCACGGTTTCTGTCGTTGCTACATCAATTCTTTTCTTCGGGGTTTCGGCGAGTTTATTCGTTTTCCCGTACTTCCTGCAGGGTCTGAAGTTTCTCACTGCAGAGGAAGCAGGATACTGGCTTCTTGGCATTCCGCTCATGAACACCTTCGTTGCTCCGATTGCAGGAAGGCTGAGTGACAGAATGAATCCGAAGTATCTGATGTCCTTAGGGCCGCTGTTTTTTGCAATTGGTCTAATCGACATTTCTTCAGTGGATGTCGATATCAAATACTGGGAATTTTTCGCAAGAATAGCTCCAATGGGTATAGGGATGGGCATGCTGATGTCTCCCTCCCTGAACGTAGCAATCTCGTCAGTGCCGATAGAAAAAGCGGGGATGGCCAACGGCACCTTGAGGTCGATGAATACGCTCGCTCAGGCAATGGGTGTCGCTGTTGGTGGCGTGTTGCTGACCACACGCATGAAAGACTGGATTCCCGGATACGGAAACCAGATTCCTGACCCCGGAACGATGAGAATTCTCATTGCATACGCGAAGTACGGCAATCCTGCACCGCTTGTTGAGATGGTCAAAGGGTTCGTTGACAGCATGCATTTTGTCTTTAACACTATGATAATCTTCCCAATCCTGACCTCGCTAATAATACTGCTGTTTCTGCGTGGGTCGGAGCATGTCAGGGCGGCAAAGGCTGCAAGAGGTGGAGCCATAGCATAGTCACGAAGCAAAAAACAAATATACTCAAAGCTGAATTAATTCAGAGGGCCCGTAGCTTAGCCAGGTCAGAGCGCCCGGCTCATAACCGGGCGGTCGAGGGTTCGAATCCCTCCGGGCCCATTCCTTTTTTAGGTGTATTCCAGCCGATTTCCTCTAGCCGATTTAATGATGCGAGTGCGAATTATAGTAATTAAAACTTCTTTCTGAAACCCTTGCCTCTTCCTTCGTATTCTGCATCAAATAAGTATTCCATAATCCTTCCTATCACCGTAAATCCGCAATCTCCATCTCTACTTGTAACCGGACATAGTTCTCTGAAATCCTCTCTGTTAAATCTACCAGTTTCTAAGAATCTCATTATTGCTGCAACAAGTTCATTCATAACAACTCTTTTTTGGTGAACATTCTCCCCACCTGTTACGAAATAATATAGACAAAGCCGCCCTTCCTTGTCGCGATCCCATTTATAAAATTCATATGGAATTCCATGTTTAAGTTTAGGGAATTTGTCGAATTTAATCGGGATATTCTCTTGTATCTTTCTACTAATCTCCGCCGATTTCATCCTAACTCACCTCCAATGAAGCTTAGAATTTTACTCTATTTAAATTTGATAGAACCATACTACCATACTATGCCCCTGCTCATACTACCAACTACTACCCACACTTCTTTTGCTTGACTCTTGTTGGGTTTTTGCACCAAAACCATAGGCAGTTCTAAGGTGTTAAAAAGGGGTATTAAATTTAAATAATTATGAAGCAAAGTGTACTATGATGGAGGAGTACATCTCCCTCGGAGCAAAGGAGATAAAATATACGACATTAGAAAAAATATTGGGCCATCTTAAATACGTAACTCCTATTGTCTTATTGCTCTATTGTCTTATTGCTGAAAGAAGTCAACATCCTCGAAATCCCCGCACCAAAGGGTATAGGTAAAACATTAAACGTATTTGGAGCATTTAACACGATAATAAAATCAAATCCTGAATTGCTACCAATATCGATTGGCTTCGATCCTACTGATGGTAAAATAAAAATTCATAATATTAATTGCTACATAAATGCTGAGCATCTTGAAAAAAGAGATTATCTACTGGATCTTAATCCAAAAGAACTTGTAAAAGAGGCAGATATCATCTCGTTTGATAACATTCATTATGTATGTGATTTAGCAAGAGAAAATATTGTTTCACCAGATGTGATGGATATTATTGCAAAGGCCATCCTAGATGAAATCGAGGAAGGTAAAAAAATAATACTACCAACGGAGAATGGGTTGAAGTATTACTTCTGTATAGCAAACGAGAATGGTGAATTTGTTGAACTTGTAAAATTTATTGGAAAATATGAATATTTTCATAGAATGTACATGTTCCCGCCTTCTGTTGATGATCTTTGTAAGATCTACAATGTAGAGCTATCAGAAGAAGTGAAAGTACTTTGGAATAAGTTTTCCTATAACCTCCCAAGGTCTTTTGTGAACATGATCAATTTATTTGGCAGGAAAATAACTATGAAAGACTAGGGTGCTTACACAATCCTCAATCCAATCTCTTCTTTAACTTGTTCAATCTTCA